>MNVF01000003.1 GCA_001871535.1 Candidatus Micrarchaeota archaeon CG1_02_49_24 | reverse complement strand
TTGAGGTCGCTATGCAAAGTGAAATCACAGACTTGGCATTTGAAGTTCCTGCCGTTTCGGTTAGCTCTGCGGATGTCTCCACAACGGTTGCAGGCTTGGGAAGTGTAGTGGCTAAAGTGTGGAAGTTTGCGAAACGGTTTTGGAGTCCAAGTTATTACGTTGGAACGGCTGGAACTGTGAGCGAAGAAACAATCAAGAAATACATTGCAGAACAGGAAACCCGCGCTTCCCCACTGCATCAATAGAATGCAGTGTCCCCGCGTGGAGGTAGTTTTATGGATTTGAAATTGAACTGGACAGTCATACTCTTCCCTTGAAGATAGTGTTCACTCCCCAAGTGGGAGCGCCTATGACAGTCAATGTTGTGACAGAGTGACGTAGAAGATTTTAAACTGTTAAGCCATTAGTTTACTGATTAAAATGGATGACCACACAGCATCAGCATTCTCGCCAGCCCACATCACAGGCTTTTTCAAAATCCTCCGCAACAATTCGGCAGGCGCAGGGTTCACCCTTGAGCAGGGCATGGAAACCGCAGTTAAATTAGACGCATCGCTGCCTCCCCAAAGTTCAATTAATCTGCCTGATGCAATTGTTTCAAGGGAAGTTGTAAGCTCCTACAAACAATATCTTCCAAAAGGCAAATTCACAATCAAACACACACCCTATTTCCCAATCGGATACGGGTTAGGCATGAGCGCAGCAGGCGCACTCTCGCTCTCATTTGCCCTGAACAAATTGACTGGTGCGCTAACAAAAAGGCAAGCCATCAGGGTTGCCCATGAGGCGGAAATCGCCTGCGGCACAGGGCTTGGTGGGGTAAGGGCAGAGAGCATCGGCGGTTTTCTTTACAGGGAAACAGGTGAGGTGGAAAGGATAGCCACGCCTGCCTATGATGTTGTAATCGGTTTCCTTTCCCCTATCAAGACAAAATCAATAATCAGGGATGATGAATGGAAAAAAAGGATAAATGCGGTTGGCGGCGAATGCATAAATACGTTTGCCCGGAAACCTTCGGTTGGCTTGTTCATGAGATTATCAAGAGAGTTTGCATTTGAAACAGGGTTATCAAGCGGAAAGGTAATGGGAATAATGGAATCATGCAAAAATTGCTCCATGGCAATGCTCGGCAATACGGTATTCTCAATTGCAAACACCAGGCAGGAGAGGCAAACTGCCATCAAAGCTTTCAAAAGCCAGGATATAAAAGCCATTATTGCTTCAAAACTTTCAAGGAAGGCTGCGATATGAAAAACAAACCACACCCGCGGGCAGAATCGCTCCGCCTCCGCCACCTTATAGAAAAGGGCGTGAAAACAGGCATCACCCACCCCACTGGCCTTATTGCGCACGGCAGGGGCGAGGCATTTGATTATTTATTGGGCGAGAGGACAAATGGCTTTGCGAAAGAGGCAATCATTGCAGCAGCAATTATGCTAACCACTGCAAGGCATCCAGTCATAACAGTCAATGGGAATGTGACAGCATTATGCGCAAAAGAGGTGGTTGCGCTTGCCCAGGCGATTCCAGCGCCCATTGAAATCAACCTTTTCTACCGCACAAAAAAGCGGGTGAATGCAATTGCAAAAAGATTTGGGAAGTTAGGCATTAGAGTGTTAGGTGTAAATACGGAAGAAAGTGTAAAAATAAGCGATTATGGGAGCAAACGCTCATTCATGGATAAGGAGGGGGTTCATAAGGCAGACGTTGTTCTAGTCATGCTTGAGGACGGGGACCGGGCAGAACAATTGATTAAATTAGGTAAAAAAGTCATTGCCATTGACCTGAACCCGCTCTCGCGCACGGCACAGAAGGCGACCATCACAATCGTTGATAATGTGGTGAGGGCATTGCCACACCTAAGAAACGAAGTGGGAAAAACAAAAAAGATACCAAAAAACAGGATTAAAAAATATCGCGGAGTGGCAGATTACCGCCTGCTTCGCTGGCGGGTGAATGCCAATTCACTCCGCGAGAATTTTTCGAATGAGCCTCATACCGCCCAGCTTGCGGGTGGTTGGCTCTTCGAAAAATCTGATGCCAATGCAAGCATACTCAAAAGAGCAGAGGCGGAAATAAGAAAAAGTAAACTGTAAACCGAAAACCGAGAACAGATTTTATGGCACTGCTTCAAATCGCATTGGATTTCATTGACAGGGAGAGGGCGCTGGCAGTCGCCGCACAGGTGGCGCCCTATGTAGACATAATCGAGGCAGGCACCCCGTTGATAAAATCAGAAGGTTTGGGGATTGTCAGAACGCTAAGGAAACGGTTTCCTAGCAAACTCATTGTAGCCGACATGAAAATTATGGACACCGGCGGGCTTGAGGCCGAGATTGCAGTGAAGGCAGGCGCTGACATTGTTACGGTAATGGGCGCATCAGACATCAGCACCATCGAGCAGGCAATCATCTCTGCGAAGAAATATGGCAAGCAGGTTATGGTTGACATACTCAACGCAAGCGCAGGCCAGCTGAAGCTGATTGAAGCGCTCAGGCCGGCGCCAGCCTATCTCTGTGTGCACACCAGCATTGACCAGCAGATGAAGGGGCAAAAGCCGTTTGCCGTGCTTGGCAAGCTGCGCACGAAAATCCCAGTGGCAGTCGCAGGCGGGATTACAACTGAATCCGCAGCACTGGTGCTCAGGAACAAGGGAGTGGCGATTGTGATTGTGGGAGGAGGCATCACAAAAGAGGCAAACCCTGCAAAGGCGGCTGCTGAGCTTAAAAAAATAATGAAAAATAAGATAAAACTGAAATTTGCTGCAAAATCCTTTGAAAAAAATAACGAAGAAAAAATTAATGCCGCAAAGCAGATGAAAAAATCAGGTGTTTCCACCCCGAATATCTCAGATGGGATGATGCGGAGCGGCTCGCTTGGGGATTTTCCCCTCTTTTTGAACCGAGAAAAGTTGAAATCGCTCATCCTTGGCCGCGCAGTGACAGTCAGCGTGCCAGAAGGGGATTGGGCAAAGGTGGTGGAGGCAATTGACCTCTGCAAGCCAGGGCAGGTGCTTGTGATTAACGAGATTGGCGATGGCAGGGCGGTGTTTGGCGGCCTGGCCTGCCGCTCCTGTGTAAATAGAAAAGTTGCCGCAGTGATTGTCAATGGCGCTGCCAGGGATGTTGATGAGATTGAGCGCCTGGGATTGCCAGTGCTTGCCAGGAAAGCCCTGCCAAATGCAGGCGAGCCATCAGGATTTGGCAAAATCAATGTGCCTGTGGAAATCAATGGGATTAGAGTTGCGCCAGGTGACTTAATCGCCATTGACAAGTCAGGGGCTGTGGCAATTCCTGCTTCAAGGGCTGTTGAATATGCAAACAGGGCGCTGGATGTGAAAGAAAAGGAGATTCGGATTGCTAAGGAGATTGGCAAAAAAGGAACGCTTGGAAACGTGATGAACATTAAGAAATGGGAATTGAGCTGGAAAAAAGATTAGATGAAAAAAAGGAATAAGACTCGGATATTTACGGAACTGATATGGAGGGTTTGGGAACCAGAACCCCAAAGGGGTTATGGCACTTTTCGCTTTAGCGAAATTGTGCCAGAATGAGACGCAAGCAAAGCGCGGCGGTTCTTCAGGTTCACAAACTTTTGAGATACCCTTTTCTTTTCAGCCAGTCTGACTGCACTCTTGTGTATCTCCAGATGATGTCTGCCCTTGTGTCCCCGGTTATATCCCAGGGCTCGATGATTACAACGTCATTGTCCTTGACCCAGACCCATCTCCTTAATTTGCCTGGGATGCGGCAGATGCGCTCTTTTCCGTCACCGCATTCTACCCTGAACCTGCCCCCTCCACAACTGCTTACGACTACGCCGGCTATTTCGCCTTCTTTTGGTATTCTTACACGCATTTGCGGCTCTGCTTCAACCATAAAACCAATCCCATAACTCGAAACTCATCGACCCGAAGGGGAGAGCTATTCGCCAGCAGGCGATCAACAGCTATTGCTGTTGAGAATTTCTCCAACTGGAGAAATGCCAGCAGGCGAATTCAAAAACCCGAAACCCGAAACAATTTATGTTGCCCTGACAGCCATCCTGGCGCCGCAGGAGTCGCACACCAGCGTTTTCACGTGCTGGATATCCACCAGCTTGGTGTCCGGCTTCTGGCACTGGCTGCACAGAACGTAATGCTTCACAAAGCTGTTCAGCCGCTCGTTAAGCGCGCGGTCCATGAACTTGCCTGTTATCTGCAATTGGTTGTTCTTCATGACCGCAGGGGTGGCAAGCTCCTTGGAATAGAATTTTGCAATCATTTCCGCGCTGCGGTGGAGCTTATCTGAAATCTCGACAATGTTCTTTATCAGGGTTACATTGCCCTGCACCATGGAATACAGCCTGGGCACTTCAAACCTCTCGTGGGAAACCATCTTTTCAGGCAATTCCGCGAATGCCCTGTCCACTAATTTTTCAAAGTTGTTGATGTCCATCAAACCACATTAACCTTAACAAATTAAGCCCAAGCTGAACCTCTGTCAAAACGGTATTGCTAATCTATTTGTGAAGACAAGTAAATAAATAGCTAACATAATCAGCCCTCCTGAGACAATTGGTGGCAGGGCTGGCAAAAAGAGGTTCTTCCTGCTGCCTTTCCAGAGAAGGAAATAAATGCCTATTGTGGAGCCAAGAAGCACTGCAAGCCCGGCACCCGGGCCGAACTCAAGGAGGCTGGCAACCGAAACCATGGCAGGGATGGTTATGTCGCCGGTGCCAAGCTCCATTTTCTTGATGTCGCCGCCAGACTGCAGAACATATTTCCTGTCACCTGGGCTGAGATGGCTCACCTTTTTCCTGAATTCCTCCTTTTCCTTGCCTGCGAGCTTTTCACTGGCTGCGATGGAAAATGAGAGCTGCTGGCGGGAGATGCCCTTGGCAAGGGCTATCATGTGCTTGCTGACAAACACAGCAAAGAAATCATAAAAGCACATGACGCCTGCAAACAAAATCGCCGGGAATAACCCAAGCGTCAGGCCAAACAGGGCGCCTACGCTTGCCGAGGCCAGGATGGCGGTGTAATTTCTAATGGCTGGCAACAGGAATTTGCCCATGGCAACGATAAATCCCAGCAGGGCGCCCAGGAGCAGGATGGGATCGCCGAAATCGTAGAGTGAGAGATTAAGGGTGATTGTATTGAGCGCAACAATCACGGATATGAAAAACAGGGTGGCAGCCGAGAAAATCATAAAAAATTCGAGCGCCCTGAAAAGGAATTCGCCCCTGTAGAACTTAATCAATAGTAGCAGGCCGGCCGTTCCCACAAGAATATAGCCCACTAGAAGGAATATGCCGTTTGCCTCATTGGGCTGGTAGGGCATCTGCACCAGCTCCTGGTTGGCTGCCATATAGAAATTGAAATAATAACCAACGAATAGCGCAAGGAACTGGGCAACTATGAAAAAAATGACTATCTTTTGGAATAGATGCAGCTTGAAAGCCATGTATTGCTTATGAAGGATAATTTAATTAAGACTAGCTAGGGCGGCTGGGGAATTAGAGTTATAGTTCGCCGCTCACCAGTTTTATATAGCTGTAGCCATCTTCTGGTGCAGAGTAAATTTCATTCCGGATCCGCAGTTCCTGGATGATGCGCTCAACTTTGTGCCGCTCAATCTTGTATGTTTTTTCCGCCTCTTCGATAACCTTTGCCACTTCCACTTTATCAAACTCGGACTGCATTTGGCGGATTATATTCACTATGGTATTTGTATTGTCCATGTGGGATTTGGGCGCGCCTATGTTCACGATGTCAACATCATACCTGCCTATCTCCTTGTCATACATGATTTGCCTGAGCACAAATTCTGTCAGCCTGATGGCGCGCTCGGCATCGCCCAGCTCGACCTTTTCGCTGAGGCGGATTTTTGCGCTTGCCTCGCTAAGCCGGATGAGGCCCTCAATCTGCCTCGGGGTGATTGGCACTGCGCCATCCTGCTTGCCGAGCTTGCGCAACTGCACGTAGAAATCCTTTATTCTATCCTTTGCCTCATCTCCCAGGACCGGCCTGACGGTCTGGCGGGCATAGGCCACGTATTTTTTGAGAAGGTTCTTTTCGATGATGTCAAACGTGCGCTCGAACACAGGCATGGAGCGCAGGGAGGAGATATGGGAATTGAGTATGTGGTCTGCCAGTTCGGAATCCTTCTTCTTGTCCATGATGTCCCTGATTGGGAAAATCAGGTCAAACCTTGAAAGCAGCGTCGGCGGGATGTCAAATTGCTCGGCAAGGAGCATGTTGTTGTCAAACCTGCCCCTCTTGGGGTTGGCTGCTGCAAGAATGGCGGTCTTTGCGCGGAATTTTGCCACCATGCCAGCCTTTGCCACGCTGATGGTATTATGTAACACAGTGCACTCCGAAATAAATGCGCGATTTGGCTCAATGGTAACATCATAAACCCATTTATCGCCATTGTTAGGCACTTTTTCTATGCGCTTAATGCGCACAACCCCAACATCACCGTATGCAAGTTTCTCCAACTTAGCAAGTTCTTTTTCATGCGATAGCATGCTAAGGAGCACTGCCCTTAACATAGCTGAATACCGGCCAGTGGATATGCGCTTTTTCTCCCAATAGGATATGGCTGACCTTGTTACTGAGGCGCAACTGGCCAGGTCACGCTGTGAGATATTAAGACCGACCCGCATGCTCAAAAGTTCGTCAAAACTGCATGACTCGATGTGTTTCAGCATATCATTCATTGTCGCAACTTTTTCACGCATTCGTTTGCACAATGCAATGAAATTTTTCCGTGTAAAGCAATAGCCCTTTTTTTGCTCATGAAGGCCGTACCCAAACGTCTCATTTTCCGGGATTTTCAAAACTTTGAGGAGGTTAAAAACTGGTGTTGCGCAATTTGGGATTACATCCGTAGTATTCCGATACGCACCATCCCTCAATAGATACTCCGTAAGCCTGCCCCCTTTTTTCTTTGATAAGAAGCCTATGGCATCACGATACATCCCAAGATTTTCCTTTCCTGTAATATTAAGGCGGAATACAGTTTTATCCTTGAAAACAACTGACCGTATCCCAAATCGAAGCAGGAGCAGTTGTACCTGCAGGATAAATGTTTTATTCTCGCCTACTAGCCCAATATGGTGGTGTGAAAATGTGCCGTCTCCATCAAAAATAGCCCTAAGCATCTGACTTACATATTCATCCGGTGCGGATATAAATTGCGGGGGTATATGCTTTTCCTTTCCGTTTCCTGCAAGTGGCGGATATATCTCAATTAAGCGTTTCAAAACAGGCATGGAGGTAATGCGCTGCGCTATAACTCCTGAGGTGGGGTTTGTCCTGGAATAAATAGGCACGTTAAAAATCGTGCTTACCGCATCAGCATAATCTTCTACCAAATCCTGATATTTATTGTAAAAATTTATTCCATTTTTGATTCCGCGGTTTAACTCGTATCCTCCATCGGTTATGTGGTATCCTAAGAATTTGAAAAACTGCCGGGGCGTTCCGGTATCCGAAATTTTTATAGGCAGTTTCCGTGGCATCAAGGTATAGTCATCCTGAGTCAATTTCTGGGCTTCCTTAGTGATTATTTCACCATGTTCTATTACCCAGAATGGGTGCTCAGGGGTCACGATAAGCTCTCTGCCGGTTTGCAAACGAACTTTGATATAGTGCTCAGGCGCTGTGTGCTTGCTTATCTGAGTTGGGCAGGTTTCGGTGATATTTTCAAAATCCGTTGTCAAAACACGAATATTCTCGATGCCTTCTCTCAAAATCAGGCAATTTTTGCCCTGGATTATCCTGTCTTTGTGTTTCTCCATGTACGATTCAACCAATTCGCCCATGGGCATTTCCCTTCCATCAGAAAGCATAAGTTTAGTTGAATGGTGGTAACTTTGGGATTCCATTGCCTCGTGCATGGCTGCACGGTCGGTATCCTCTATCTTGTCAAATTCGTCTATGCAAACGATACCCCCGGACGCAAGAACCAGCGCGCCTGCCTTCAGGGTCCACCCGCCCTCGCTGAGCTCGTCGCGCTCTGCGCTTGCAGTAAGGCCGACGCCGGTGACGCTTTTGCCGCTTACATAAATGCTTTTGGGCGCAAGGTCCGACACGTGCTGGAGGAACCTGGTTTTGGCAGCGCCCGGATCGCCTATGAGCAGGATGTGAATATCATCCCTGAGCTTGGCATCCATGAACTTCTTCTCTTTCGTTCCGCCAAAGAGCTGAAGAACGATGGCTTCCTTTACCTCGGTGTGGCCATAAATCATGGGCGCAATGGAATTAACTATTTTTTCATAGATTTTCGGGTTGGTCGCCAGCTCCCGGATGGCCCTGGCCTCATCCTCTGTGATTGAAAGCTCCTCAAAATCAATGTGAAGATTCTTGGCGTGCACCACTTCGATATAGCGCGAGTACATGTTGCGGGGCCCTTTCTCAAGCTTCCTGAGCCTGAAGATGCCGCACACGTCCATGCTGTCGCCAGGCACGATGCTGTTGACAAGGTCATCCTCAAGCACCAGCTCTGCCTTGGCTGCCTGGGCGCCGCCCGGCACGCGCTCAAGCAGTTCCTGCACCTCTGCCCGCTGCACATCAAGGAATATCGATTTTTCCTCATCCAGCTTCATGGCCTTTTTGCCACAGGCATCGCAGGTGCCAGGATAGCCGCCGTCCCTGCCAACCGGGATGTTGAACTCTTCATCGCAGGCAAGGCAGGCAAGATGGGCCACCTTGAGCTTGTGGGTGACATCTGCCCGCTTGCTTATGATGCCTTTCACCCGCACCCATTTGTTGGTGAAAACCTCGCTGAGGTCCTGGATAAGCAGGCCGCCGTGTTCGCTGAACATCGGCAGGTTGTAGAAACGGATATGGGGCTCAAACAGGATGCGGTATTGGGAGATGTTCGGGGTGGGGGTGTGCATCTCCTTGAGCGCCTGCTGGGCCTCGACAAGCACGTGCTCTGGCTCTGAAAGCACCCGGTCGGCCAGCCCGGTGTCGAATTTTTCGATGTCCTGGTAGTCTAAGGCTATGCTTTTCTTGGCAGGAAAATTCTTGAAGAGCTGGAACACCTGATGCTTATAGCAGGTATTAAAGAATTCGCTGAACATTTCTTTCAGGGTCTTGCCCTGAACCGTGACTTCCTGCGCGCCTGCCATAACCCATAACCCCAAACCACCCACTTAGAAAAAGAGGTAAACATTACTTTGCTGAACCAATGTTTAATAAACTATTTTCTGATTATATATGCATGTCTAACGAAAACCACTCAACCTTAGCCTTCTCTTTTTACAAAAAAGAGAACCCTGGGGAAGAGAAAAAGTATAATTGTAACACTACCTTAGCATCGAGAATAAATTCCCTGGAATATATCGTCGTGACCGCTGCGCTTCCCTATGCCAACGGCCCGCTCCACCTGGGACACATCCGCAGCACCTATCTGCCTGCCGACATATATGCAAGATTCCTCAGGCTGCTCAGGAAAAGGGTGCGCTACGTGTGCGCCAGCGACGAGCACGGCACGCCCATAGTGGCTGCTGCAGAGAAAGAGGGAAAATCGCCGGTTGCATTCACCAACCATTACCATGAGAAGGACAAGCAGGAGTTCGCTGCCCTTGGGTTCAGCATGGACATCTTCCACCGGACCTCGAGCAATGAGAACATCGAGATGACCCGGTTTTTCTACAGCGAACTGAAGAAAAACGGCCATATTTACGAGAAGGAAATCGAGCAGTTTTTCTGCGAGAAATGCGCCCGTTACCTGCCGGACAGGTTCATCGTCGGCACCTGCCCCAAGTGCAATGCCAACGGTCAATACAGCGATTATTGCGAAGCCTGCGGCTCCTCCATGTTGGCAGGAGAAATCCAATCGCCGAAATGCATCGTGTGCAAATCCGTGCCTGAGACAAGAAAAACCTCCCACGAATTCTTCAAGCTTTCCAAGTTTTCATCTCAATTAAAACAATGGCTGGAAACCAACCAAAACCTCCAATCAGAAGTAGTAAATTATGTGAAAGATTGGATCACTAAGGGGCTAGACGACTGGGACATCACCCGTGACCTTGACTGGGGCGTGAAAATCCCAGGCAGGAAGGGGCAGGTGTTCTATGTGTGGTTTGATGCACCCATAGAATATGTGAGCGCCACTGCCGCCCAGACCGATGAATGGGACCGCTACTGGCTCAGGAAACCGGATGAATATGGCAACAGCTATTACAATGAGAATGCCATAGTTCATTTCATCGGCAAGGATATTATCTATCATCACTTTTTATTCTGGCCAGCGATGCTAATGGGCATGGGCAGGGGTTTTCATCCCCCGGACAACATTGCAGTGAGGGGTTACCTGAACCTTGAGGGCAGGAAGTTTTCCAAGAGCAAGGGCTGGTTAGTTTCGCTGGAGGATTTCCTTAAGGAATTTCCCGCCGACTACCTGCGCTATTATGAAACTGCGGTCACGCCACACACGGTCAGCGATGCTGATTTTACCTGGCCTGATTTTCAAGCGAAAATCAACAACGAGCTGGTAGCGAACATTGGTAACTATATCAACCGGGTTTTGACGCTCTGCTCGCGCAACTGCAGCAGCCTGATTCCAATTGCCAAAAACATGGACAATGAAGACATAAAGATGCTGGAGGAAATCAAAATAACCGCAAAGGAAGTGAAAGCCCGCATCCTTAATTTCCAATTCAAGGAGGCGCTTGAGAGGAACATGGCATTCTGCATGGCGCTCAACCGCTACCTCAGCTCAAAACAGCCCTGGAAGGAAAAGGACGTGGTGAAAAACAACAACTGCATTTATGTTGCCATGCAAGGGGTGGCTGCCCTCAGCATCCTTATGTACCCGTTCCTGCCGTTTTCCATGGAGAGGCTGCACAAGGTGATTGGAGTCACCGAGCTTGTGAGCTGGAACGACCTGGACAAGGAACTGATAAGGAGTGGCGTGCGCATAACCGGGTTTGGCATATTGTTTGAGAAAATCGCCGATGAAAAAATCAAGGAGCTTGAAGGGAGATTGAAACGCTAATAATATCAGATTTTCCGAAGAGCCTCTCTCGCTGATGCGAGAGACCCTGCACAATGTGCAGGGTATGAAGGCTCATTCGGAAAATCTGATCTATAAATCTATTTCTTCTATGCTTTCAGGTGTGTGATATCTTAATAAAATAGTTGGATATGCAGTATTATACAGTATAGATGGGGTGGGGATATGTTGATTAGGAAATCAATTCCAGATGGAAACCGTGCTGGCTCAATGGCAGATTCAATAGGAAGGAGGGTTTGTTTTGCAGCTAAAGTGGGTTGGTTAGATTTTAAACGTTCTTTTTTTGGAAGCGCACATAAGCCCTTTGCTCTTCTCTTAGAACAAATGGCTGAGAGGGCACTTGATAGGGGACAAATCCCAAAGGGGATAAGACTGTTGGCAAAGAAGACATATGGGCAATTGTTGAATCATCATATTGATTTGGGAAATACAGATGAAGCAGCTAATGCATTGCGCAATATAGCATATGCTGAACAACAGGTTGAGCGGCTAGAGCCAATAATAAATCGTATGCATAATCTCCTTCCTGATTAATTTCATGAACCCATGGAGCTTCATAGCACATCAGTAAACCAAATATCCAATTAACACCATATCAATGAACCAAACTAATCAATGCATAAGCTGTTTTATGCGGGCTGGTTCACTGATACGGTATGAGTTGGGCTTTTTTGATGGCGCAATCTAGCCTATCAGCCAAAAGTTCTGGAAAAACAGGTTTTTGCCAAAGTCTGATTATTGATATGGTAAACTGTTCTTTGGTTTGTTTATTGATATGGTGTGATTAAGATTAAACATTACCTCTGTTCTGGCTTTCCATTTACAAAGTGAATTGTTCCCTCAATAGTCCCAATACAATCAGACAGTAACGGTTGGTATAACGTTAGGGCTAACCAATATGTCCCGTTTGTTGTTTCTTTTACCGCATAAAATTCTGATGCACGCTTTATATATGACACAGAATATCCGCCAGCCGCAAGAGCACTATTCATAGCCTCTACGATCTGTTTATCATAGACGCCGCTGGTTCCATCCAAGCCACTTCTATTAACTTTAATTGGCCTGCTAACATTTGCATAAGATATTTTGCTTTCGCTTAGGTATCCCTCAAGGGAAGAAATAAGTGCTCCGGTGCACTGTTTGATGCCTCTAAGTGTTTCAGCAATCGCAGTAGCTTTTGGATCAACTTGCGCAGTTCGCGGTTGTGTTATGATTCCTTCTGTTTGCATCCTTGAACCAAATGAGCCAGCAACCATAGCTGCCAAACCACATGCTCCAACAACAGCTAAACCGCCCCAAAAACGTGCACACCGTCTAGCACTTCGCTGTGCGCTTATAAGAGATTTTCCTGGTAGTTGAGGTCTTCGTGGTCTAGTTCGTTGTGTTTGTAAAGCCATAATCATCACACCCGGTATTACCTGTGGATGTTTGTATTTATATAATAATATGCTGACAAAAGAGTATTTGAAAATCTAACAATCTATTAGTTTGATGCTAACCAGTCTCCAAAAGCAACTACGTCCATAAAGAGTAAGGTAACAAAAACATTGCCTTGCTAATGATATATGCATATGCAGTAATTAGGTTAGGTGCAACACATGGACGAGGCTGAGCAATCCAAAACAAAAGAAAGAAAAATGGTAATAGCAACCCGTGGCATACCGGCAGACGACTCATTCTATCTTCCAAGGCATGATTCGCCAGAGTTAAAAAGATTTCAGGATGAGAACGAAACCATCACACGGAATGTGTGGGGCGTTGGCGAGCTCGCAAATTTCGTTTTCCCCAAAAGATACAGGCAAAAATATCATGAGGTTGCCCTTGCGTTCCTTAACACGCTCGGGGAAAAAACAGAATTGTCCGGCAGCGAAATTGCTGCGTTTGTGAGCGCAAACAATTTTTCCAAGGCAACCTTTTACAATAAAGTCCTCCTGCGGCTTAAGCGTGCAGGCCTTGTGAAGGTTGAAAGGCTGACAGTCACCATGGAAGGAAAGAAGTTCAGGCCAATGAAAGTGTCCATCAGCAAGACGTTTGGGAATTACCTGATGAAAATCGCGGACTCCTGGCTGGCCTATGTGGATGATTCACGGGAAAGAAAAAGAAAGCAGGAAAAACTAACAGATTATTAGAAAAGGAAAAAGAGTCTTTGTTTCATGCCAAATCAGGCATGGCCCACCCGTTTCATGCGCGCATTCAGCTGCTCCTCATAGCCAGTGCCGTCAACATATTTTATTTTTTTGTTTTTGCCGGAAGCAGCCATCTTCGCAAATTCGCCGGCAATGCTGCGCTTTTTCTCGATTATGAGCCTGTTCCCGTCAACGAAAAATGAAACCGCAGTTCCCACATCAAAGCCTAGCATGTCCCGTATTGATTTCGGGATTACCAACTGGCCTTTTTCATAAATTTCCCGGGTCAGCATTCCTACCACCTAATAGGAATTATGTAAGAATTAGTAGTTATATCTTCCTATTGCTTAATTGCAAAACCAGCGGTGATCACTTAGATAATACAAAGTTAATATCAAATGGATAAAATTCATTCCCCACAGGCACGCTATACTCAAAACTATCATAGGCATCCATTGAACGCTCAAATGAAATCCACAGGTATTCCTTGCCATTCTCAGCTGGGGCACGTGAATAAATCTTTCCTATATCACCATACTGGGATGGGATATTGATAAATTTCACACGCTGATAGCCTTTGGTAACTGGCCCGACTTTCACGAGCCCATTTAGGGCTGTTCTGTCAACGCAGATCGCATCTGGGTACTGGCAAAAATCATATGATTTAAAGGTAGTGACATACATGTCATCCGTGGAATATGGGCTTGAGATGAATGTATTAAAATTAAGGCGCTTATTCGGATTTATATAATTGCTGACGAATTCGACAGGCACACGTGCAACCTGTAACCTGATTGCATATGACGATTCATTTTTTTGTATAAGTTGCGAGCGCGGAAATGGGTTGGCAAACTTAATTTTCAAGGTAGGGTCGCCAATCAAGCCAAAACCATTACTCGGGGTATCCGGTCCACCGCTTAGTTTTACATACCCGGCTGAATAATGAGTCATTATAGACCCCTTTAAAGCATCCCCAATAGTTAGGTTGTTAGTAAGGGCCGAAACAAAATATTGATATTCCATTAACCCGCCACCAACAAACATGCCGATGTATCCGGAAGCACCTTTTCTAATGGCTTGCATGCAATATAACGTCGGTTTTTTGAATTCACCATAAATGCAAGTGCGGCATGCCACGCCAGTTAGGAAAAGTGTATTATCCAACTCCGGTAATTCATAATAGAAACTGCGGCCCATTTGTTCGAAATTGCCATGATCCTTAAATTGGATAAAACTTTTACCGATATATTTGCCAGGTTCTGGTTTAGGTGATTGATGACCATGGTCTATCTCGCTGTCAACGTTATTTCCATAGGCGGAATAAACCTTCTTGTAGCCCATGCTTTCGCCTATCACATCGATAGAATCAGCTGCAAGCAATAGAATTGCATTGCCATTTTCAATCTCGCCCCAGAAAATATCGCGCGCTAGGTAACTGCTCACATCAGTCACTGTTATCCCAAATATCCTGCCTGTTGCAAACTCTAATATTGTGTCGTTATCCTGGCTGGAATATTTGGCTGTGTCCGCATTGGCTAGCAGATAGTAGCTGCTATCAGCTTCACGCTTGTAATAATACCCGTTTTCAATGGCATCAGGGGTGGCCATGATGGTCAGATACCCTGTTGAAACATTCAGTGAATTAAGTTTTTTCTGGAGAAAAAGGTCAATTAGATTCGCCCTATCTGTAATTTGCTGCTCCTTGGCAGTATCAGACAGCTTGGAAAGGCTTAATGTCAATAGCAATTCATGCTTTGCGCTGGCAAGGATTGGCGACAATAGGGATGTTTTCGAGTATATTTTATGCAAACTGCCGGCCGACCTGTTTGGCACAAGCTCCTCCTGCACGAATATGCCCAAATCTGCCGGGTTGACCAGGATAACCTTATTCGTATTGGTTTTGTTGATATATTCAGCTTGCAATTGTTCTAGGGTATAGTGCTCATTACAGTCTGCCGAAACAGTGCCGACGCATATTTTATACACGGAAGCTGGCAGGGATTTGCCATTTCCGCCATCAATTATCAGTGGTGTATTTATCAGCGAAGCATACACCGAGGCAGCTAAGGCCGTTTCATAGTCATTGCCTGAAATCACGGCAATATCAGAATTTTTCCAGTAGGTGAGATATTCATCTGGCGTAATATGCATCACTTGGCTGGCGGATAGGCTCGCACCAGTTGGCGCAGCTGACGTCAGAAGTTTTTCAAGTGCGCTTGGTGCGGAACCGACTAGGATTACACGCGAGGGCTTATATTTTTGCAGAAAATGAACCGCTGAATCGGCATCAAACGAATTGCCTTCTTGCTGGTAAACAAGCAACGGGTATTTGTGAATTACATCTGTCTCAGTCCATATGGCCACAGGCACCAATTCCAGAACATTATGCCAATCCCCATCTGAAATCAGGAAAACATCCTTATCGAGGTATTTACTCTCATCTTTTAGGTTTCGTGCGGGTGATGATATATTTGGAAGGGCGGGGGCTGTGCCGGTATTGTTCGTTACAGAAGAATTAGTGGTTGGAGAACCGGTTGGTGGGTTTCCACCATTGGTACAGCCATTATTCAAGAGTAAAAAAACTAACAAAAAGATTGAACCCAGCCACAATAATCGCATAACACCATCACAGTATTCTTATTCCGCATCAATTGCAGGATTTATTGCATATTGCTTTCAGGAATATACATATAAACGCGTCCCAAGCGTGTAGAACCAAAATATAACTTATCATTAAATATAACACTATAGCTAATGACATAAATAATGTCTTAAATCCAAATTGAATCTCTTTCTCTTATAAAAATCAGTAACTGCCGTGTGAAACTCTTCAAAGCTATCGTAGATTTTATTAGCGACGACTTCCGAATCACCTTTTGTCTGTCTCCAGCACTCTTCAGTCGGATTGGCTTCAGGTGTTGCTCTCGGGAAATGCACAATCTTTATGCAATCGTCATTCACTTTCAAATACCGTTTTACCCTCCAATCCGTATGAGGCGTTGCCCTGTCCCAGAAGAGAACAAATCTTTTTTATTTTCGTTTGAGCAGACGAAGAAAGTTTAACGAGATTTTCCAGTTGAACATAACTTTCTTGGATTTTATTTTGAGTATCCTGAACGTCTGTTTTTTGCTCAATGTCAGCGCACCAAATATAAGTAATTTGGCATGAGAGCCCGTAACAAGCCTGATTGGTTTTGTGCCCTTTCGTATCCACACTCTTCTCGAAGTTGACTCATGGCAAATAAATGATTCATCTTCGACGATTATTTGCCAGCCATGAGGGGCGTCGGCTATGTTTTTTCCAGCTTTTTTTTAAACCGATAGACTGTGGATTTGCTAGCCCTCCGGTTACTTTTCGGTCTTGGGGTAACTTCTGCAAATCCCCATCTTTGAGATATGCGATACACTTGTCTTTTTGAATATCTGACTCCGCATCTCTCAGATACAAGTTTTTGTATCTGTTTGGTGCTCCATCCATAGGGATAGCTATCAATTATTTTAACGATTTTTTCCTGCGTTTTCATCGATACGAGTGGCGGCCTTCCGGTCTGCTTCTTTATTTTAATGCCTTCAATCCCGTTTTGCCTGAATGCTTCAACGTGCCTACTGAGTTGACGTGTGCTTATCCCAATAATTTTTGCAGCTTCTTCAGGATCGTTTATTTCAGCGCGAGTAAGAATAGCCCGGTATCTTTTCCAGTGCTTGACATTTTTTTCACTGTGAAGGAGGGCGGTTAGCTCCTCTCGCTCCTTCATTGAGAGGCTTAGAGGGACAGGGGTGTTCATAATTAGTTAAAAAGGACAATATTTAAGACACTTACTATAGAACTCACACCATCTGCACGCTCAGGCAAGATTACCTCAAGAGACCAATTTATTCCATTATATGCGTTGATACGACCTGTCAGGCTATCCCCGGCATAAAGTTTATTTTTATAAACTACCAATGTATCAAATGAACGCTGGTAATTTTCATCATAGCTTAATTTCCAATTTTTTCCATCATATTCATAAATAGATCTTGGGTATGTCCCAACAAATAAGCTGTCCCCAAATACAGCCATAGACTTGGGATATGTAGAATCCTTGAATGATTCGTATTTGTTATCAATAGAAACTTCTGGGAATGTATGTAATGTTACCCATGATGTTCCGTCATAGATCATAATCTTGTTGCCAACTGCTGCATAGAGGGTACCCTTATAACTTGTGAATCCCCAAACATCACCACTAAGATTTTTCGAGTAATTCATTGACACATGGAGTGTCCAATTAGAGCCATTGAATTCGAAAATGAGTCCTTTGTAGGAACCTGCAAAAAGTTTATTATTATAAACGTAAAATGAGTAGATATATATCGGGCGTTCCATGTACATTCCCATATCATAAACACCCAGTATATCTGTTCCATTATAGATGTAAATCGTTTCGCCATTTTCACTGTTTGCGGCTATAAATAATTTATCGTGAAGTTGGCAGAATACCCCGCCCTTCGGGCGGGGATGAATGCCAAGCGTCAACTTCACGAGAATTCAAGGACAACAGCCCTTGAGATTTTCGCTATCAAGCGAAAACTGGATTTCCGAATGAGCCTTCATACCCTGCACCTTGTGCAGGGTCTCTCGCATCAGCGAGAGAGGCTCTTCGGAAAATCTGATACTGATTCGCAAACAAGCGAGAGATGGATATTCCCGGTTCCTGAGCAGTTCAGAGGAGAAAGGGGTTCGATTCTTGTAGTCGAGCATCCTGATTTCACTATTGTCC
>MNVF01000027.1 GCA_001871535.1 Candidatus Micrarchaeota archaeon CG1_02_49_24 | reverse complement strand
CTCATTCGGAAATCCAGTTTTCGCTTGATAGCGATTGAATCTTTCCAGTTGGAAGATAGCTCGTAAAGTCCTGCTGGACTTTCCGAAAATCTCAAGGGCTGTTGTCCTTGAATTCTCATGAAGTTGGCGCTTGGCATTCATCCCCGCCCGAAGGGCGGGGTATTCTGCCAACTTCACGATCAGCTATATCGTTTATCGTTTCCAATTGGCACAGTAAGCATTTAGTTTAGTTATCGCCGGATTTCTTACTTGAGTAGATTAATCAAACTAGGTTATTTGCTGTGCCCCCTGATATTATCTAATACAAGATATGCTTTAAAAACCAGATGCCGAACTCCATCAAAAATTCGTATTTTCTTTTATGAAAAGGAAATTGGCTTTTTAAACATGCACATGCAAAATTATCATACCATCTTGCCATTCGTAGAATTAACCAATATTTTTTGTTTTTGGGCCCGTAGCTCAGTCTGGCAGAGCGACTGGCTCTTATGAAGGAAACCTGCTATTTTATTTGTTTCTTTCGTGAGCTACCAGTATGCCGTGGGTTCAAATCCCTCCGGGCCCGCTATGATTATTGTATTGCGCCTTGGCCACAGGATAGAACGGGACAAGCGAACCACCACCCATGTCTCACTTGTGGCGCGCGCTTTCCTTGCCGATGAGGTGATAATCACTGGCGAAAGGGATGAGCACGCCCTTGAGACTGTCAGGAAGATTGCCGAAAATTGGGGGGGCACCTTCAAGACTACCTATGAGAAGAACTGGCAGCCAGTGGTGAAGCGGTTCAAAGAGAAGGGATTTGCCCTGGTCCACCTCACCATGTATGGCCTTCCACTGCCCGAGGTGCTGGCAGAGATAAAGAAAAATGCCAACCTGCTCATAATTGTGGGCGGCGAGAAGGTGCCCAGCGGCATCTATAAGCAAGCTGATTTCAACGTCTCTGTGACCTTCCAGCCCCATTCTGAGATTGCCGCGCTGGCGGTTTTTTTGGATAGATACCGTGGTAACCTGGAGGCATACACGAAAAACTTTGGAGGGCAGCTCCGGATAGTGCCCATGAAGAGTGGGAAGAAAGTAATTTCCGCCGGTAAATCTAGGTAAGGTATTTATAAGCGAACCACCACAATATTTGATGTGTTACCAAAAAAAACCTCTAGCAGAAGTAAGCTAAAAACTGCGAAACCTTCTTCGCTTAAACGGAAAATCGTGGCTAGCGTAGCAAATGTGGTCAAAAAGATTTTTGGCTTGAAACACAACAGCTTAATCAAAAAAATTGCGGCTAAAAATCAAACAGCCAAGCTGGCTAAGAGGATGCCCTTGAAAGCAGTAAAATCTGTTTCTGTAAAGAAGACAGCTGCAGCCAAGAACAGAAACCTCGCCCTAGCTAAAAAAACCAATAACGCCGTAGCTGTGAAAAATGCACTAAAAGCAGCAGTTGGCGCATCAGATCGACCAGCAGGTCGATTAAAGGTCGACAAGCTCGCCAAGAAAGCTCTTCCGCCCAAGAAGAAATACCCATCTGCAAAGGATTTGACAATCCTGGGCAATGGTGAGGTCAGGAAACTTCTCATTGATTTGGCAGGAGAAAACACCCTTGCTGTGATAAGGAACTTCGAGGGCGAAATCACCGACGAGAGCCTTGCCGAGAAAGCGGCAATAAAGGTGAGCGAGGTAAGGGCTGTCCTGAATAAGCTGCACTACCATAATCTCGTGGAATATGACCGGCAAAAGGATGAGAAAACCGGCTGGTATTCCTATTATTGGCATCTCAATTCAGATAAATTGGAATCATTCGTGAATACACAGCTTAAGAGCCTGAACTGTGTGACCGATGCCTGCGAGCTGGGCGCCGGAGAATTCTACCATTGCTCAAAATGCTGTGAAGACGGAAAAACTGCCTATTCTTTTGACATTGCAATGGACACTGCCTTCAAATGCCCGAAATGCGGCAACGGCATGAAATACATAGAGCCGATGGCGCAGAGCCTTCTCTTTTCACAGAAAGAGATACAGAAATAGAGAATCTGAAAATTTCGCTTATTTGCTTAGCATTTCCATTGCTTTGAGTGCGAGCCTGCTCTCCTTAACGTCATGCACCCTAAGCCAGTCCACCCCTTGGGAATAGCAGTAGCATGCAACTGCGAGGGAAGTATAAAGCCTGTCGCCGCCCTCGGCTCCATCGCCCTTGTCACTCACATCCATTCGTGCCTTCGGGCTTTTGCGCAGTTGCGCAAAATCTGGCACAGAGCAACGTTGCTCTGCGCCAAAGAGCTTGCCCATGAATGATTTCCTGCTTGCCCCGATGAGCACAGGGCCGAGCTTCCTGAATTGCGGTATTGCCTGCAGCAGGAGCAGGTTATGCTCTGGCAATTTGCCAAAGCCAATCCCCGGGTCCAGAATGAGGTTTTTGCGTGCTATCCCGGATGATTCGCAAAGCGCAATTCTCTCCTTGAAAAAATCAGCAACCTCCTTTGCCACATCCTTGTATTTGGGGGCATGTTGCATGGTTCTTGGCATGCCCTTCATGTGCATGATGACGCATTTGCAGCCTGCAGCGGCAACAAGCGCGCGCATCTTATGGTTCGCCAGCCCAGTGATGTCATTTATCATCGAGACGCCCAGCTCCAGCCCGGCCTTGGCAACCTCTGGCTTGTAGGTGTCAAGGGAAACCTTAATGCCTGATTTGGCGAGCAGCTTAAGCACAGGGAGCACGCGGGCGAGTTCCTGCCGAGCGCTCACCGGCTCTGAGTTTGGGCGGGAGCTTTCGCCGCCAATGTCAATGATGTCTGCGCCCTCAGCCGCCAGCTCCCTGGCGCGGGCTGCCGCTAACCCGGCTGTTGGGTATTTGCCGCCGTCGTAAAATGAATCAGGCGTTACGTTCAATATGCCCATCAGTTTGGTCTTCATGTCTTAACCTGTCTTAACTGGTCTTAAGGCCATGTTACCTTTGATATTGTTATTTCAATTGTCTTAAAACCATTTGAATAAATTGACCTGGTGATTGTTGTTTGCGCGCTTTCCCCGGGGCAGTTATCTGAAGCAAATGCATCACCCAAACCGTCCACCTTCACCACAATGCACCTTTTCACTTTCCCTGCAATCCCATTTATCTCTGCGGCTGTAGCCACATCCATATTCGCATTTGCCAAATCATAGCCAGCCTTTCCCATTACCTCGACAAAATCATTTGCCAGCAGATAGTCCTGAACCTGTGAGGGATCTGCATGGTAAGTTGCACTGGCAAGCACGATGAACATCATCACCAGCAGGCTTAGCAGGCCCTCCAGGCTAAGCATCTGCGCACACCTCCAATGTATTGATTTCACCTGCCCTGATTACAAGGCGCTGGATGCAAATGCCCACTCCATTGATTGAAAGGTTCAACCCACCTGCCGCCAAAGCAGTTTCCAGTTTCGGGTTCGGGTGACATGTCGGAGCGACCCGAGCCTTCATGGAACTGCCCTGTGGCTCGGGCGTCGGCGCTCCTGCCATAAGTGCAATCGGCAACTCTGTTGCCGAGCTTTTCGCTATCAAGCGAAATCCAATCTCGGAGCGCTCGCTCCAA
>MNVF01000084.1 GCA_001871535.1 Candidatus Micrarchaeota archaeon CG1_02_49_24 | reverse complement strand
GCAGGGTATGAAGGCTCATTCGGAAATCCAGTTTTCGCTTGATAGCGAAAATCTCAAGGGCTGTTGTCCTTGAATTCTCGTGAAGTTGGCGCTTGGCATTCATCCCCGCCCGAAGGGCGGGGTATTCTGCCAACTTCACGATCAGTTTTCGCTAGCGCGAAAATCTCGCAAACTGTTGTTTGCGATAGCTCGACACTTTGTGTCGATGGCTCAATAGCGCCGCATGCAGCCTTAGCTGCATTCGATTCTGCCAATTCACGATAATTCAGTGATAAATTAGAATAGATATGGTTGCATTGATTTGATGCGGTTCAAACTATTTTATCAATCTCCGCAGCCAAAGCTTTCATATGCTCCGTATCGCAGGCAAAAAGGATGGTGGATTTGTCGCGCTCAGAAGCTTCCAGGGTATCCACCAGCTTGGAAACAATGCGGATGTCAAATAGCCTGCCGCCCACGTGCACCTTCACGCCTTCGAGCCCCATGTGCAGGTGGGGAATGTCCACAATGAAATCAAATTTGCATTTCTGGGAGAGCTCGCTTGCCAGGTGCCTGCAGTCATCCTTGTATTTGTCATAGGACAGCTCTGCCGCGCGCTTGTAGAGGTTGCGGGTATGTATCCTGCGCACCATCTCGGCAGAGGCCTCCTGCTTGCCGAGCACATAGAGGAGCTCGTCATCGCTGGAATTGAGCAGGTTGTGGGCATCGAACACCTTTAGCGCAGCTGAGAGGGCGCGCTGAAGCATTGCAGAGAGGATGCGCACAGTCTTGTGCATGTAGACTGTGGAATACATTAGGTGGCGGGCAATAAGGAAACCTTCCACTGACTCAAGGCCGCGGATATCGATGGCCAGCTCATTCTCATGGAGGACAGAGGTATTGATTATGCGGGGCACATCAATGACTCCATAGGCAACGCCCGTGTGGTAGGCATCGCGCACCAGGTAGTCCATCCTGTCAACGCCTATGTCGCCCGTGATGAGCTTTTCCTCCTTGTGCACGATTGCCTGAAGCTCGCTCTTTGAATAGGCAGTGGATAGTATGTCCTTCAATTCCGATTGCATGATGAGTGACCTGCCAAGCTCCTCGTGGGTGCCTAGCACCTCCTTTGCCACAAACTCGCTCTCGTGAGAGAACGCCAGGTGGCCGACATCGTGCAACAGGCCCTGGAGCCTGATGATTGAAATTGCATCTTCAGAGAAGCCAAGGTTCCTGGAAAGCAGCCCTGCAAGGTGCATGGTGCCAAGGCTGTGCTCAAAACGCGTGTGGTTGGCAGAGGGATAGACCATGTAGGCAAGGGCAAGCTGTTTTATCCTTCGAAGGCGCTGGAACGTGGGGGTGTTGATTATTTTTAGCTCAAGCTCAGTAAGTGCAATGTCCCTGTGGACTGCATCGCGGATGATATGGGTTTGGCCTGCCATAAAAACACGTAAATATAATCAGGATAAGGAATATACGCCTTTCTTTGTTTCTATGAGCTCACCCTCTGCCAGCATGATGTTGAGCAAAACGCACATGGCATTCTCGTCTAATTTGGCGAGCTGGCAGAGCTTCTCAACGCTTAGGGCGCCATCCTTGAAAAACTGCTTTACCTGCACTGAATTCACCTTGTAGAAATAGCGCGTGCATATATAGTATTTGCCATCAAAGGCGCGGGTGCCCAATATGCGGCCGGACTTGATGTCTTCTGACGCGTCTTTGCTGGCGCGGAAGGCATCGTCCTGATTTTGCAGGATTGCGTAGCCTTTTTTCCTCACCTCCCAATAGGCCGGGCCAAGTGGGTATTTGGGGGTTTCAGGTTTCGGGTTCTGGGTTTCGAGTTTGGGATTTAGGGGTGGACTCTGGATAGGCTTTGGCTGTTGTGCCAAAGGAGGCTGAGGCAGTGGTTTGTTGTTGTTTGCTTTTTCCAGGGTTAGGTGCTCCCTTAGCTCCTCTTTCTCCAGAAGCACATACATTCCGGGCATGACTGGCTTTATCACGATTGACCCCTTCTTCAGAAGCTCTTCGCCAAGAGGAAGGTCTTCTGGCAGCTCCATGTAAACCTTCCCACCTCGCTTGAATACCCTAATCTTCATTGAAACCAGCCCAGACAGTTTTAAGTTGTGAGTTTCGAGTTTCTGGTTCTGGGTATGCTATACTCGAAACTCACAACTCGGAACCCGAAACTATTGAAATATTTGCGCTTCAAAAGTTGACAGTTTTGCCCCCAATCCCTGCCAGATGCCGGCCTTCCTGTAAACGCCATCTATGAACTGGCGCACGTTCCAGCGCTGCTCGGTTGCCACCTGCGGAAGCAGCAGGCCGCTCTTCCCATCGGCTTCCACATAGAGCCCATGTTTCCCGACTACAATCGCGCCGATATTTTCAACCGGAGTGAATGGGGTGAGCACACTCACTTCAAGCTCAAGCCCTTTCAGCTCGTTCTTTGACAGTGGTTCGAAACGGGGGTCTCCGAATGCTGCAAGCAGGGCGCACTCCACTACCGAATCGAACAAAGACTTCATGGCAGTAGTATAACCGATGCAGCCGCGCAGCCCACCACCCAGCTTCAGGGTCACGAAAACGCCACTCGGCTCAACCAGTGCCTTGGCGGGCTTCAGCTCCTTCCTGAGCTTTGCCGCTATCTGCCATGCATTCTTCTGGAATTCGGAAAAAAATGCGTTTGCCGATGAGGATTCAGCCATGGAAAATGCAAGCTCAAGGGCCCTGCGCGCGGTTGACACGAGCAGCTTCCCTTCGGAGGGGGTTAGCATAATTTGTTTTACCCTTCAGGGCTTTTATATCATTGACTCCTGCCCCCACTCCAGCTGCATGCAACAGGAAATGCTTTTATTGTGAACACTATTACATCTTACCATGTATTATGAAAATAAGTTCGGCCCTAGGAAAAAGAGCTGCATATCTGACGTGTTCCACGCGCTTTATTTCTTAGGGGTTCAGCGGACCAGCAGGGAGGCGCTTGCCCGTGAGCTTGGCGTAAACACCGGCAGCGTGAGGAGCATCGTTCAATTCCTAAAAAAAGAAAAACTGGTGAAGACTTCGAAAGGCGGGATGACGCTGGCGCCAAAAGGAAAGAAGATGGCTGAGGCCATCCGGCAAAAAATCCTCGGTGCCGGCAAAATCAAGGGAGCAATAACATCTCGGAAAGCAGGCTATTGCCTTCAACTGAAGAAGAAAATAGACACGCGCAAGATAATCCAATTGAGGGATGCCGGTATCATGAAGGGCGCCGGTGGAATAACCATCTTGATTGCTAAGCGCAATAAATTCCATGCACCCTACCTGAATGGGAAGGAATACGCAAATGAGTTGGTGAAACTGGCGAAAATCTTTGACCCGGCAGGCACAGTGATAATTGCATTTGGGGGCGAGAACCCGAGGAGGGCTGCCTGGCATCTCGCTGCCATGATTTCAAAGCTGGCTTTTTAGCAAGGTGGCCTGTTGGCGACCAGCACAAGTATATCAGATTTTGCGAAGAACCATAGAGCATGTATCAGCATGCGAGAGCGATCGATGCCAACAGGCGTCGAGAATTTCTCCAACAGGAGATCGGCGGAAACAGCCGACGAGATTTTCACCCGCAGGTGAAAAGCCCGCAGGCGAAATGCCAGCAGGCGATCGATGGCTTTGCCGTCGAGCT
>MNVF01000012.1 GCA_001871535.1 Candidatus Micrarchaeota archaeon CG1_02_49_24 | reverse complement strand
CCGAAGGGGCTTGGGAAAACAGAATGAGCGCAAGGTCTTCGAACCGCAGTTCGATACAGACTGCCAGCGCTCTTCGGTTTCCTCAACTCGGAACCCGTAACTCCTTGGGGATTGTATTCCATTACCACAAAACACGGCTCCTGCGAGCTGCCCTGTGACACCCCAACAAACGCATTCATTCCAATTTTTTTCATTTTTTTGTGGCCAAAAATTTTGAGCCCTAAACCTTCCTTTTTCGCCAACTCAGCAGCGCATTTTGCAATATAGGCAGGGGTTGCTATGTTTGCCGGCATGTTGGTCAGCTCGCGCGCCATAATGGCTGCTAGCGAAACCGCCCTGCCGTTTCGAATGCCTGCTGCAATGCCTGTTGAAACCAGGGAAACCGATTCAACGGAAAGCCCCTCGCCATCCTCCTTCTTGAATTCCTCGAATTTGTAAAGCCCCAGGATGGTGCCCTCGACAATTGCCTGTGCAACCGCAGCCTTTGGAAATTTGCGCGCATCCTTATCCTTAATCACTGGCAGGCAAACCGAATATTTTTTCTGTTTCGACCTGAATGCGCGCGCTGCAATTGATGCGCATTTTCTTATGGTTTCAAGGGATAATTGCTCTGGCTTTCCCAGGCCCACCAGCAATGCCATAGGCTCCTGCAATGGAAGCGTTTCGCTGAATTTGCCGGAGAATTTTGATTTTTCCATGACCCTGGAGATTAATTTGTCCTTGTGCTTTGACCCTTCATAGAGAAAAAGAACAGAAAATTCATCTCCGGCTGGCTTTGGGGATTCAGAAAATTTTATTGACTCGTATGGCTTAAGGTTCATGCGATCGACCCACTCCATTAGGTTGCATCAGGTTGTTTTCATGACTGAGATAATCCTATAAGTATTCGCCACGGGGTTTATCAGCCTTAGCTCGTTGCACATTTTCTCAACGATTGATTTCGCCTCGGATTCTTCCTTGGCATCAAGAGTAATGCGCAGGAGCTTGCCTGTGCGCACTTCCTTAACCATTGGATAGCCGTTCTTGAGCATAAGCTCGTGCATGATGGTCGAGCCCTCAGGATTGTTGGTGCCTTTCTTGTACTCGATAATGAGTTCGATGACAAAGTTCATACAAGCACTACTCCTTGAGAATTTTTATTTATTTGTATTAGTTGTATTGGAGGAATAGTTTGTTTCGTTTGTGGCTGTGGTGCTGGTATTGGCGGGCGGTGGTTGTGATGTGGGTGTGGGTGTTGGCGACGGTGACACTGGTGGCTGGCTTGGCTCATCGCTTATCTGATAAATTTTAACCTCTCCGCCATTGGTTTGGTAAACCAGCTTGAACCCGGGCAGGTCATTCAGGAAGAATGCGCGGTAGAGGGCAGTCTGGTAGAAGTGGGTCTTGGCATCACCCATGCCGTCAACCAGCTGACCATCCTCAAGCCATATCTTATCGGGCGTGTAGAACATGATTGCCTGGATATATCCGCTCTGGTTTGAGGCCATGCCAATGAACCCCTTGTTGAGCACCAGGTCGCCATTGCCATCGGTTTTGCCAAGATAATAGGTGCCGGCCATGGAACTTCCGTCCGCAAGCTTTGCATCGCCCACGCAATAGATTGGCTGTAGGTTGCCACTGTCAGAAACGCTGTAGGCAATAGCGCCCTTGATGTTGCGCACCTGGGAGATGGCGCAGGATTCCTCTGGCCTGGGCGTGGCCGGAATGACTATGGTTTCCCAGAGGTGCTGGCGCTCGCACTCGGAAGTGCCAGGAGGCACGCTCACATTGGTGCGGTTGTTCCAGGCGCAGCCCAGGTAATTGAGCGCACCGTATTTTGCGCCCAGGTTGTTGGTGCCTGCCAGGATAAGCTCACCGTCGAATATTGCATAAGTGGCATTATAGAAAAGCATGCGCTGCTTCAGCTCCTCGGCGCTGGCATTTGTATAGGCATCCGCAATGGTGCCAATCATGTCAAGGGAAGACTGCTCGTTCCTGAGCACTGTGTTGCGCTGGCCAAGGAAATTGAGCCAGTGGCCATAGTCCCACCAGGAGGCGAACCTGGCGTTTTTCTCGGTATGCCGGTCCACCCATTCCATGGTGTCGACCCAGTAATCTGTAAGGCGGAAGTCGCACTTGAAGTTTGCCGCAAGCAGCTCATCTTCCTTGGGGGCGAACACATCGCTTATCACTGAATACTTGCAGGCCATGGAATTGAACTGCTCGCTTATGTTCTCTGTGTATTGGGGTGTCGCCGCCGAACAGGCAGTCGGGTCACGAACGCGGTCGCAGATGTTCTGCATCTTTGGCATGAACATTTCCGGGTTGTCTCCGAAGCGCGGCTCGAATGCATGGAGCAGCAATGGGCCGGCAAGCGGATAGGAGTTGTACTGGCTAAATACAAGAAATAACGCTAAAACAAAGAGGATGACTTGTACAGCCACAGGCTGGATGCTCTCAAAGAATCCTTCGCCAGGCTTACTTATATCAATAATTGCTGTGCGTGTTAAAAAACCTGTAATTACTGTCAGGACGTGGCGGAGGTACCGTTCAAGATAATAGTAAGCAATGCCGAAAGAAATGACCGAAGTGAGCGAAAGCAGTAGGGTGAACTTGATTTTGTTCACGCCGACATAGGTGACGCCCAGGACGAATATGAGCAGCAGGAGCTCTGGCAGGATGGGCTCGCCCTGTTGCAAGAGCGCCCTTGCCACAAGATAGAGCGCCGCAAGCACCGATATCAGGATGAATATGATGAATAGGCCATGCTTTTCACTAGTGTGGATTGGCACAGCCATACCCAGAACCAGGTTGACCATCGTATCCGAGCCTGCCGAGAAAATAAGACCGCTGGATAACCCTTCTAAAATTTGGAACTGCGTGCCCTCAAGCGACTTGCCGATGAAGCCGAGAGAACCCTCGAAATTGCTTCCTGCCATGCCCTGCTCTGCAATGGTGCGCTCAAGGGGCACCTTATAGCCGGCAAACCCAAGGGTGCTCATGCCAACCTCGCGTATTTTGTCCTTGAGAGGAGAGAACAGCAGGAGCGCAAGGCCCACCAGCGCAATGGCCACAAACGCATATGTTTTGTATTCTTTGTCAGTCACCTTTTTCAGGAGGAGGGCGATGCCTCCGAGAAAAACAGCTGCGCCAATATAGCCTAGCATGATGGTAGGGGGCTCGGGCTGGAGCATGCCGGACCCATAGGAATTATAGAGAAGCTCGGCCAAAACCGCGATGGCTGCTAGCACAATGTTGAAAATGGCAAACTGACCCAAATCCACCTTGTTATTTTTGAATGAGGCGAGGCCGCTCACCATTGCCTGCAGGCCAAGGTAGATTGTCATGGGCACTGCAAACAGCATGCCGTAGTTGGTGCCCAAGATAAGGATGAGGATTGCAAATGCTGCCACTGCCAGCCGTTTCCTGTCAGAAACGTCTTTCATGGCATAGACATAGGCAGCAAAAACAAATACAATGGCAAACATGCCCATGGGTGCCAATTCGTAGGTGCCAGCCAAAGTCTTCTGGATGATGGTTGGAATCATGACCGATATTGCGGCGGCAATGAGCCCCACGCGCTTGTTGTAGAGCACCCGGAATAGCAGATAGAATGTATAGATTATCAGCATGCCTGCGATAGGCGGGTAGAAGCAGCTGATTATGGATAAGAGATAATTATTATAGCCTGAAACGCCCATCACGTTTGTATAAAGGAAATACCAGATTGCCTCAAGATGGGGCACGAGCGGCCTGACTCTGTGGGAGGACATCTCAGTAAACGGATACCATGCGGTGGCGTCGTGGACCGGAATGCTGCCGTCGGTTATCAGCATCTGGGCTGAATAGATATAATAATAGGGATCGATTTCTGAGAAAATTGGCGAATAGGTCTGGAACCTTGTCAAAAAGGTGATGAGTATAAGTGCAAATACCGCCAGGGAAACAATGGTGCCAAGGGCAGGCGAATTGGCAAGTTCACCCGGATTTCTGAGGCTCAGTTTTAATGCGCCGAGGCCTGCCACGGATTCCCCCAGTTCCGCCTTCAGGGAAGCTAGGCAATTATCTTTTAGGAACATGCCCATCCCTGCGGCAAGCAGCACGAGCGAAACCGCTGCTATTGAGATAGGGCCAACAGGCATGGCAAACGAGAGCAGAAAGAGCAGGATTGGCGGCAGCCCAAGCCCGGCAATGAAACCAAGGACTGTCTTGTCAAGGAGGCCCAGCTCTCTGTTTTTATGCAACAGCCAGTAGGCCAGGGGAAATCCCATGAGAAGGGAATAGGCGGCTATTATCGCCACTAAATGTGGCGCTGAAAAGACTAGCATACAATGGATTTAATATAGAACATTATTAAAATTGAATCATGAAAATCGTCCACGTAGTCCACTCATTCTATCCAGACAAGGGTGGAATTGAAATCCACGCCTACAGCCTATTGAAGGAAATGCATGGCACAGAGAGATTAGTTTACACTACTAAGTCGGACCCCGGGCAGAGCGGCTATGAATTGGTTGATATGATTAAAGTCAGGCGGTTCTCCTCATTTGCATTTCCCGGCTTTTCATCAGTGAGGTTCTCCCCTGGCATGATGGCGGCGCTCCTGCTGGATAGGGCGCCAGACCTTTACTGCTCCCACGGATACGGCTCGCCCATGCCGTTGATGGCGGCCATTGCTGCGCTTATCAAGCGGAAACCATACATATTTACCCTCCATGGCTATCCGAAGCTTGCCGGGCTGGGCGGGGTGTTCCTCTGGCTCTACAGGAATTTTGCTGCGCGCATATTTCTTGCCATTGCGAAAAGGGTGATTGTGGTTTCAAATGCGAGCATGGCGGAAATTGAAGGGCAGGTTGGCCCTAAGAAAATAGTTTATGTCCCAAATGGCGCTGACATCCAGAAATTCGCAGGCGTACCGGCAGATTTCACACAATCAGACACCTTAACCTATGTTGGCCGAATCGAGAAATACAAGGGCATTGAAACGCTGATTGAGGCGTTTGCGCTGCTTAAGTCAAGATATCCCAAATTAAGGCTTGCGATTTATGGAAAGGATGAGGATTACAGGCAGAATTTGGAATTGCTGGCAAAAAATCTTGGCGTTGAACTCAGCATCTCGCAAATGGAGTATGGGGATATGGCAAATGCCTATGCCGGCTCGCGGGCCATATTGATGGCGAGCCTGTATGAGGGGTTCAGCCTGGTGTGGCTCGAGGCAATTGCATCCGGCAGGGCCATGTTCACCACACCCGTGGGAGATGCGGAATTTTTCCTTAAGGACATTCTCGGCGCGGACAGCGAATATTTCATTTTCAGGGAGGCCAATGAGCTGGTGGACAAGCTGAGCTATTTCCTTAACAACCAGGAAAAGTTCAAGCCGATTGTCGCAAGGGCGCGCGAAGCAGTGAAGCAGAGATACACCTGGAAAAACGTCGCAGAGAGAACAAAAAAGATTTATGAAGAATGCCAGTAAACTGAAAACTGAACATGATGCCATGAAAACCATATTGATTACCGGCTGCGGCGGATTCATAGGCTCCCACCTTGCGGAATATTTTTCAGGGAGGTATGCCATTGTTGCGCTGGACACATTCAGCAGGGGCGCAGGCAATCTTGCCGGGATACCAAACCTGGAGCTTGTGAATGGAAGCATCCTTGACACTGAATGCGTTGCCAGCGCGGTGGAAAAAACAGATTACGTGCTACACCAGGCGGCACAAACCTCGGTCCCGGCATCAGTGGAAAACCCAAATGCCACCATTGAAACGAATGTCACCGGCACGCTCAACGTGCTTGAGAGTGCGCTGGAGCATAAAGTAAAAAAAGTTGTGCTCGCATCCAGCTGCGCAGTGTATGGCAACGCAAAGCTGCCGGCAGGCGAATGGGCAGCGCCGGCGCCGTTCTCTCCATATGCCGAATCTAAACTGAAGAATGAGAGGCAGGCGGCCGGATTCGCTGCCAAGGGGCTGCCCACGGCCTGCCTGCGCTATTTCAACATCTACGGGCCCAGGCAGGCGCCGGATTCCCCCTATTCGGCAGTCATACCAAGGTTCATCCACACAATCCTGTCAGGCAGGCGCATAACATTCTATGGGGATGGAAAACAAACACGGGATTTCGTCTATGTGCGCGACGTAGCCAGGGCAAACGAACTGGCAATGCTTTCAAAATCTGCCGGCGTGTTCAATGTGTGCTCAGGGAAGGCTGTCTCGCTCATCGGCCTTGCTGAACTGATAATGAAACTCACTGGCAAAAAAACCGAGCCCCTATTCGAACCTGGGCGGAAGGGCGACATTCGGCACATGTACGGAAGCCCTGAGCTGGCAAAAAAAGAACTTGGGTTCGAGGCAAAAGTTTCGCTTGAGGAAGGATTGAAGGAAACGATTGATTATTTTATTGAAAAGCAAACACAAAAATGATTAATATATATGCGCACATATGAAGTATATATGTTGGTAAGTTAGGTTAGCGAAGAAAGATGGTGAAAAATAATGGGCACAAATCATAAACTCATAATTGGAAATTGTAGGGATATGGAAGAAATTCCTGATAAAAGTGTTCATTTAGCCGTAACTTCGCCCCCTTATTTTAATGCCCCCTTTGATTATAAAGATTTGTTTGAAAATTACGACCAATATCTTGACGTTCTTGGAAATATGGCAAAGGAATCTTTTAGAGTTTTAGATGAGGGTAGGATTTTTGTTTTGAACATAGATGATATGCTTGTTAATGGAGATAAGTTTCCAATAGTTGCAGATGCTATAAAAATATTCCAACAAGCAGGATTTAGATATCGCGATAGATTAATTTGGAAAAAACCGGATGGTTATCTCAGAATCAGCAGAAGAAGCGGGGTAATATTACAAAACCCGTACCCAATGTATTTTTATCCAGACAATCTTCTTGAAAGCATTATTATATTTCAAAAAGGAAAATTTGATTATAAATCTATTTCTAATGAAGTGCGAGAAAAATCAAAAGTTGACACAAAAGAAATTCAAAATAATAAATGGTATATGACTCTGTGGGAAATGAATAATGTAATGCCTGGTTCAGTGCTTGAAAAAGACATTGCCGCATTTCCTGAGCAGTTACCTTACAGAGCAATAAAATTATTTTCTTATGTAGATGAAACTGTGTTAGATCCTTTTGCAGGTTCTGGAACAACAATGAAAATAGCTAGACAATTAGGGAGAAACAGTATAGGGATAGAAATCAAAAAATCCTTAATTCCAATAATAAAAAAGAAAGCCGGTTTTGACGGGCAAAAAACATTAACCCCAAATGATGACACTTTTGAAGTTGTTGAAAGACCAACCGGGTGGATAAAATGACAGAAATACTTGCAAAAATAGCTGGCATAAAATACACTCCGTTTTTATGTAAAGAGCTAAACGTTTTTCCAATCAAAGAAATAAGCAAAGCACTTTCAAAAGACGCTACTTTTATTATAGAAACTGAAAACAAAAAACAAATTGCCATTAGCTGGTGGGTTTCTGCAAAACGAACAAGGTCTTATCCGTATACAAGAGTTTATGATTCGCTAAATTTTTCTGGCAAAAAAGTAACAGTAATCCCAATAATAAAAGACGAAGGATTTGAAGGAGACAGAGATTTCTTACAATGGGACACAATCTCATTAATGAGCTTGCTTGGAGTTTACGTAATAATCTCTTATTACAAAGATGCAGTGCAGAGTGCCATGTATGATAATAAAATCACTAATCAACGCTTTGACATTGAACTAATAAAATCTGAAATCAAAAGACTTCTATCCTATCAATCTGACGCATTACATTGGAATCTGGAACAAATAAATAAAGTTGGAGAGATAGGTCAGAAGGCATTAACTGCTTATGAAAAAATATCTGTGAAACTAAATGTAAAAGTACACTCCAAAGAATCCGCAGAAAAACGCATAAAAGAATTACTTAAAGGGAAAGACAATTTTATGAATTTGTCAAGAGATTTAGCCCAAAAAGCACAACACAGAGAAAGCATAACAATACAACCAAAGGAAAATGTTGAGGGAGAAAAAGCAACGATAACAATCAAAAATTATTTAGGCGGATTTTACTACTTTACTTGTGATGAAGTCATAATAGAAAATGAACAACTGTTGATAATAGAAGCAAAACACAGCAAAGAAAAAAATCTGCCTTCGCTTGGAGACATAAAAGACGGCTTGCTAAAAATGATTCTGTTCACAAACTTGGAAGACGTTAAAATAAACGGCAAAAAATACAGTCCGTTGCCAATTCTGAAATTAACTGCTGAAACTCATTTCGAAATAAATCAATTAAGCCAATCTGAACAAAAAATGTTGAAACTGTTGGAGAAAGAGGCAAAAACTAACAAATTCAAAATAAAAGTTAATGATTTATTTTTAATCTAATGTGATGGATATGCACTTCTCCGTGGTCTGAAGTCCACGGTTTCGACGCATCCTTGTAGTGTTCATGAAACATGATTATGGGGTAAGGGAACTATGACTATAACGATAATCCCTGCAATTGATATCCTTGGCGGAAAGGTCGTCCGCCTTGAGCGGGGCGACTACTCCAAAGTTACGGTTTACTCCGGCGACCCTGTCAAGACTGCCGAGAAATGGTTCTCCAAAGGGGCGGAGCGGCTTCATGTAGTCGACCTTGACGGCGCAAGGGAAGGCATAATGAAAAATTCCGGAGTGATTGGGAAGATTGCCAGGCTCGGGCCCATAGAAGTCGGCGGGGGAATCAGGAGCGCAGAGGTTGTGGGAGAGCTGGTTTCCCAGGGATGCATTGCTGTGGTAGGCACAAAAACCCTGGAGCCCGGATTTTTGGAATCCATCGAAAAATACAAGGAGTCTGTTCTATTAGCTATTGACAGCAGGCACAACAAGCTGGCAGCTGCCGGCTGGCTCAGAAGCACAACCATTGACGCATATGAATTCGCGCGGAAGAACCAGGAGCACGTGTCGGGCATTGTGTTCACTGCAATCGAAAGGGATGGAATGATGCGCGGGCCCGACCTTAAGGCAATCAAGACCATGGTTGAGGCGGTTGAGGTGGATGTGATTGCCTCTGGCGGAATAAGCACGCGCGCAGACATTGACAAGATTGAGGGATTGGGAGCCTATGGGTGCATAATAGGGAAGGCGCTTTACGAAGGGAAAATCAAACTTTAATTTGGAAAATGATTGGTTGTTTTATGTTTGCGAAAAGAATCATACCCTGCTTGGACGTGGACAAGGGCGTAGTTGTCAAAGGAAAAAGTTTCAAAGGGCTTGGATATGCAGGCGATGCGGTTGAGCTTGCCAAAAAATATTATGTGGAAGGGGCTGACGAGCTGACTATTTTGGATATAACTGCGAGCAAAGAGAAAAGAAAAACAATGATTGATTTAATCAAACGGGCTGAGGAGGAGGTATTTATTCCATTGACAGTTGGCGGGGGCATACGGACGGTTGAGGATATCAATGCACTTTTGAGGGCAGGCGCTGACAAGATTAGCATCAATACTGCGGCGGTTGAAAACCCGAAGCTGATTGGCGAGGGGAGCAAAGTATGTGGAAGCCAGTGCATTGTGGTTGCAATCGATGCGAAACAAACTACAAAAAACAAATGGGAAGTATATACTTACGGAGGCTCAAAACAAACAGGGATTGATGCGGTGGGGTGGGCAAAAAAAGCCGAGCGGTTGGGTGCCGGCGAAATCCTCCTCACAAGCATGGATCAGGACGGCCGGCAAAACGGCTATGACCTGGCGCTTACGAAGGCAGTGGCTGGGGCTGTGAAAATACCAGTGATTGCCTCAGGCGGGGTTGGAAAACCAGAGCACATCTATGATGCACTTGTGAATGCGAATGCCTCTGGCGCGCTGCTGGCAAGCACGCTTCATTACGGAAAAATGACAATTAAGGAGATTAAGGGCTACTTGAAAGGGAGGGGGGTTAATGTAAGGGAATAGGATAGATGCATATTATAAATTCCATTTTCCCAAATTTATAACATGCAACAAACAAGGAGGCAGTTTCTGAGAAGGAGTGCATCGGCCACGGCAGTTGCCGCAGCACCTGTTTTTGCCAGAAGGGCGCTTGCAGAAGAGAAACTGAATGAACCGCAGTTGATAGGGCAGCCTTCTGGCCCTAAAGGAAAAACAATTGAGATAGGCAGGGTGGAAATCGGCCCGGTTGGGGCTGGGAAGCCATTGGAAACTTTTTTTGAAATACCGGTTAGCACACTTAGTGATGGAAAAATTAATGCCGGCCTGCTTAAGGCAGGGCTTGCGCCCGGGTCAAAAGCAAGGGTTGCTCTAATTGATTTAAACCATGGAACAAATGAATTCGGCTTGCAGACGCTCACTGGAAAGGTCGGGTTACAGGTTCAGAAGGATGTCGGGCCGCTTGTGAAAGGCTTGGGCAGGCTTCTTGGAATTGGCATTGACAGCAAAAGAACAGATGTCTGGCTTTCGGTTGGCAAGCATTCCCCGTTCAGCATGACTGTCAATCAATACGTGCAGATGGGGCCGGTATGGGTGCATGCTTTATACAGCAGGGCATACGATGAAAACCATTATTCAATCGGCGTGTATGTCAGCTTTTGAGTTATAGGTGAAACAAGGATACACTCATAGCCTAGTATAGGTATAGCTCTCCCTAGAGTCAGTTTTGCTAGCATTATCAGCAGTTATATCCGTATCTTTTCTATACCACCGGCTAGTGTCGGCACTCAATAATGATATGAATTGATTGTATAAATTTAAATCGGTTATGGAGAGAGTCATTTGTGGTACTTCGGCCGGTGTGCCTGTTACAGTCGCGCTTGAAAACGCCCCTGAAGCATCATTTTGCACTGCGATAGAAATTTTATCATCACGCCTGAAATCGCTGAGAAATGCTTGGACTGCTTGGGCTGCATTAGCCGCATCTGGCTGCTGCGCCTGTGGCGCCTGACCCTCGTTCTATGCTGCTTGGCCTTGCGCTGATTTCACAGTATATTTAGTTTCACTATTCTTTGTGTAATTGGCATCCAAGACTGATATGAGCACACCAAAGAAGTGCTCTGAATAAACTCCGCCTATAGAAACCGGTCCTACAGTTGTTCCAGCGTGCTTGCCTGTTAAAGTCACACTTGAAAACGCCCCTGAAGCATCTTTTTTCACAGTGATGAAAATTTTATCCCCTGCTGCTGGCAAACGTTCTAGAAAATCATTGACTTGGTCAGAACGCGCCGTCCATAACGCTGCCTGTGCAGCCTGGACGTTGTTCAATTGCGTTGTTAAAGTGGTTAATTGCACTCTTGCTTCAGTGAGTGCTGCCTTGTCATCTTCTGAGATTCCTCCCCTGGTGCCAACTCTTACGCCAGGCAGCCTGTTAACCAAACCGCCTAAGAACCCACCCTTGCGCTTGCCTTGTGTGGTTTCCAATTCGGTAATTGCAGCTTCCAATGCTTTCAAAAAAACGTTTGCCTGCTCGCTGGAAAAGGCGGCTGGGTCAGTCAGGCTTGCTAGGGTTTGTTTGAATATGCCCCAGTCTTGGAGACCTAATCGGCTCACTAAGCGCTCTTTGGAGGCCTGAGTCAACTTATCGAGGGATGCCATAAATCCGGTTATTGGGGCAGTGAGCGCTTGTTGGGCAGCAATAACTGCTTTTTCTGCTGATAATAGTTGTGATGGCGCCTGAACCGGATTGGCTTCCTCGCCAGCAGGTTTTTCTGCCGAAGGTTGCTCTTCTCTTGCCCTGGCCAACTTATCCTCCATACCTGGCTCCAAGGCGTCTCTGTTTTTCATCTCCGTTTGTTTGGGCGCTGGCGCTGCTAAAGCTGCGTTTAATAACTCTTCAGTTGTAGGGGGGGGTACCTCCACCGCTAAGCTGGTTGCGTCTATTGGAGATAACTCCACCTTTTGTGACAGTGTTGGTTTGGAGTCCACTCCTTTGAACTTATTAACCAACTCAGTCAGTTTCATATCATTTTTGTTTCTGGCAACAATAGTGAGATATGCACCAACGATAGCCACTGGATTCTTGCTTGTGTCACCACCGGCGTTATTCATCGCCATAACCACTTCATTTGCAGTGGCGACAGGGTCCAGTTTCTTGCCCTGTTTTAAGCCCATGCGGTAAGCCTCGTTGTTTACAAACGCGTATTGCTCAACGGTCAACTCTGGTGTTCCATTACCCACTTTATTTCGGAATGGAAACGCTCTCACCAATTGAACAACCATATCCTGAGGAGATCCAACTCCTTTGGGCAGGTTTAGCCTAGTCATGGCATCAACTGCGGCAGTATATAGAATTTGACGGACAGCAAGCTGCTGCTCAGATGTCAAACGGTTATAGTTAGCAAGAAGAAGTTTGAAATTAGCCTCCATAGCTGTCGGCGCGGCTGGTTTAGGAACTTGTTTGGTATCTGCCATGAGAACACCTCGGGATATGTATATCTGTTGGCTTTTTTCGGATAAAGATTATAACTCATATAGATTAAAAATCATATAGATTAAAAACCATGGGCGCCTAAAAAACTACTATGAAACGAGCCTTTTCTTTTTAGAAAGGCCTCTTTTCTTTAGAAAAGAAAAACTAGATGTGAGACCATGAAATTGAAGCAATTGGACGTTTCAAAGCTGGATTTCAAAAAACTCGGAGGCCTAATCCCGGCCATTGCGCAGAATGCCGAAACCGGCGAGGTGCTTACTCTGGCGTTCATGGATGAGCCAGCGCTCAGGAAAACCATCGAAACCGGCTACATGAACTATTACAGCCGCACAAGGAAAAAACTCTGGAAAAAGGGCGAGGAGAGCGGCAACGTGCAGAAAGCCCTTGAGGTTTACCCGGATTGCGACAGCGACACCCTCCTGTTCATGGTAGAGCAGGCGCACGACATTGCCTGCCACGACGGCACGAGGAATTGCTTCAGGACAGACAGGTTCAGCCTGGAGCGGCTGTTCCAGATAATCAAAGAGAGGCGCGACAACCCGAAGAAGCTTTCACTTTCATATACTTCAAAGCTGCTGAAAGACAAGACGCTCATGCGCGAAAAAATCATGGAGGAGGCAGGCGAAGTCGTGAAGGCATCCGTGAAGGAGGGAATGGAGCGCATTATTTACGAAGCTGGCGATTTGCTCTACCACCTGCTGGTGCTGCTTGCCGGCGAGGGCATTGAGCTTAGGGAAGTCATTGAGGAATTGGCAAGAAGGAGGAAATAAAATGCCTGTAGAAAAAGAAACCAGATGGATTGAAAAGGCAGATGACGATTTAAAAGCAGCAGAGATAACGCTCCAACAAAAGTTGTTTGACATATCTGCATTTCACTCACAGCAATCAGTTGAAAAAGCGCTGAAGGCGCTGCAATTGAAGAGGTTCAATAGGATAAGCAAGGTGCACGATTTGGTATTTCTTGGGAACGAAGTTGGAATGCCTGAAAAATTTGTTGGATATTGCAAGGAGATGACTGGTGCATACGTTTATACAAGATATCCAGAAGTGCCGGAGGATAGGGGCATTGAAAAAAGCGCCGGGAAATTCATCAAATGGGCTGAAGAGGTGATAGCATGAATAAAGCCACAGTTGCAGGACTGAAAGAGTTCAAAAAGAAAGTGGAAACGAGATTTCCATTGGACATCTTGATATTTTTCGGCAGCAGAACCAGGAAAACGCAGCGAAAGGACAGTGATATCGACCTGATTCTTGTATCCGAAAAATTTAAAGGGCTGAATTTTTTCCAGCGGGTTGCCAGGATGTACGACTTCTGGCGATTAAGGTGCCCGGTGGATTTTATCTGCTACACCCCCGAAGAGTTTAAAGAATTCAAACAGGGAGCTACGATGGTAAGCGAAGCGCTGAAAACAGGGATAGTGATCTGAGGGTTTGGGAAGGTTGTGATTTTTATGGCTAATGCGGTTAAGGAAATGGACAGGAAATATCTGGAGAAGGGAGGTGTGCTCGCCAATATCTTCATTGACCTCCACGCGAACACCAAGGAGGAGGTGGAGCAGCTTGGCGTTGCAATCGTGGCCAATATGGCAAAGGAGGAAGGGATCGTTTATGCCGTGGGCAAGGTGCTTGAGGGCATTGAGAACGAGGGTGTCTATTCCACCAGCGGCGAGGTGCGCGTGCTGGCTGAAAGCTATCCGGCATTGTTTGCATTCTGTGTGAAACACGCGCCCGTGGGCGTGGAGATATACGAGCCGAACGAAATCAGGATGCCGCCCGGCGAAGCGGTGCGCGTGCTCCTCAACGCAATCGCCATGGTGCAGGACTATAATAAAATTATCATGGAAAAGGTCATGACCGCTGAGCAGTACCAGAATTACCTGAAATCGCTCGACAGGAAAAGGGAAGTCGGCAAACGCCTGCTTGAGACATTATCGAAAAAAAAGAATGGCACCGGAGTTGGTAGTAATGAACGCGAAGCTGATAAACCAGGTTAAATCAGGCATACCGGGATTGGACAAGCTGCTGCATGGCGGGTTCAGGCGGGAGAGCATCACCGTGATTACAGGCAGTGTGGGCTCTGGCAAGAGCACGGTTGGCGTTCAATTCCTTGTCAATGGCATAACGGAACATGGCGAGAAAGGTCTGCTCATCTCCTTTGAATCGCCTAAATACGCAGTTTACTCCAACATGATACCCTTTGGATGGGATTTGGCAAACCTGGAAAGGGAGCGCAAATTCGTCTTCATTGAATATCCAGCCAGCGAAATGGCTGATTTCGCCAACCAGGAGGGCAACCTGCGCAACCTGATTGGCATGGTGGGCGTGGAGCGCGTGGTGATTGATTCCATAGCGCCAATCTCATATATTTACGAAAGTGAGGAGCAGAGGAGGCTCGGGCTCATGAAACTGGTGGAGATGCTGAGGAAGCTCCACTGCACTGTGCTGGTAGTAAGCGGCGACACTGAGGACAACCTGAACGCCATGCCCAGGACAACCTGCGGCATTGAATCGTTCACTGACGGCATGATACACACCTACAACCTGTTCACAGGCGGCGAGCGCGTCCGCGGCGTAAGCGTGCTCAAGATGCGCGGCTCCAAACACGATGACGGCATTTACAAGATGGAGATAACTGACGAAGGCGTTGTGGTGAGCGACAAAAAAATTAGCTTTGGAAAAAGCAAGAAGACATGATGACCATAATGGTTTGGAGTTTGGAAACCTCGAAGACCGTTTTGCCATCGGCAAAACACAAGACAGGTTAAGACCATGATAGATATTGACCCCTGGAGCAATGCGCTTGCTGATTACGGCAGGCTGTTCAGCCAGTTCGGCATGCAGGAAATAGACAGCGCAATAACATCAAAGCTCAGGGGAAAGCACAGGCTTTTTGAAAGAAACATCGTGTTTGCCCACAGGGATTTTGACAAATTTGTGGATGCTGCGAAGAACGGCAGGAAAGTCGCGGTGATGTCAGGCATCAAGCCCAGCAACGAATTTCACCTTGGCAGCAAGCTGACTGCTGATGAGCTCATCTATTACCAGAAGGAATTCGGGGCAAAGGTATTCTATGCCATCGCGGACATTGAGGCATATGCCGACAATGGCATTTCCTTTGAGGAGAGCAGGAAGGTCGCTGTGAGCAATGTGGCTGACTTGCTGGCGCTCGGGCTTGATGAGAAAAACGCCTGCATCTACAGGCAGTCAAAGGAAATGCGGGTCATGAACCTGGCATATATCTTCTCGAAAAAAGTCACCTATAATATGCTCAGGGCGATTTATGGGGAAAGGGATATTTCGCTTTATATGTCAGTGCTGACCCAGGCGGGCGACATTCTCATGCCCCAGCTGGAGTTTGGCATTGACTACACGGTTGTGCCGGTTGGAGTGGACCAGGACCCGCACATAAGGTTAACGCGGGACATTGCAGCAAAGCTGGGGATTACGCTTCCTGCTGCCACCTATCACAGGTTCATGAAAAGCCTGTCAGGCACTGAGAAAATGTCAAAACGAAACCCAAAAGGCATAATCACGCTCGCCGACAAGCCGGAAGAGGCTGGGAAAAAGGTGCTTTCTGCGTTCACAGGGGGAAGGACGACGGTTGACGAACAGAAAAAGCTCGGCGGTGAGATTGACAAGTGCGTGCTCTATGACCTTTCAGTGTTCCATTTTGAGAACGATGAGGCGTGCGCAGAAAGAAAGCGGAAATGCCTCGGCGGCCGGATAATGTGCGGCGCCTGCAAGAAGGAGGTTGCCGCGAAAGTGCGCATCTTCCTTGAGGAGCACCAGAAAAAGAAGGAAAAGCTGGTTGACAAGGCGGAAAAGATAATCGAACATTCAAACTGAATGCGAGAGCTAAATCTTGTTTTCTTTTTTCCTGATTTCCAGCTTCAGGTTGGGCTTGATGAATTCCATGAACTTCTGGGCGCCTTTCACCACCCTCAGCCTGCCGGCCCGGAGCTCAGAGCGGAACCCAAGCCTGAGGAGCATCAGGTCATCAGCGCGGTCCGCATGCTCAATCACAGGCGTCTTGCCATCGAGCAGGCCTGTGCTGTCGAATAGCCCCGCGATGAAATTCGAGGAATATTCATTCTTAATTGCAAAGCGCACGAGCTGTTCCTCAACTGTCTTTTCAAAGAGAGAATAGTAGGCTGTGTGATAGAAATAGGACTCCCTGCCAGTTGCCATAATCCTGTTGGCATCCAGCAGGCCCTGCCTCACCGCCTCGGCCATGAACACTTCTGCGAGCTTAAGCCCGCCTGTTATGCCAAGGCCTTCCTTGCTTTTCCTGTGCTTCCACAGCCCTACAAGATAGGCAATTTCCGGAGTAAGCTTTGTTTTCATAATTCTGCACCCGGTAGACAATCAAATATTCTTCAATTCTTCAGCTGATTTCCTTATTCTTCAGGTATCTGTAAACTACAGCCAGCGGGTTTATAAAAAATATGCCTGCAGCCCAGGGATAATCTTTCATTAAAACCGCGAGCAAAAGCACGCAAAGTGCATATAGGGTAAACAGCGCCCACGACAGGATTATTGACAATAGCGCCAGCATAGGCATAATTGCTTTAACGGACTCGTTGACCAGCCCGCCAATAAGTGCAAGCAGAACCAGAATAATCCCAAGCACTAAAAAAATTCCGCTGAGCTTGCCAAAAACATTTGAGAGCTTCCATAAAAGCCCTGCGAAATCCCCAAATCGGGATTTTATTTTTTCTGCCTTGAGGTCATTCCAGCCCAGCTAACTGCCCACATCCATGGAAATCAACTTTAACAAAGTGTTGTTTATGGCGTTATTTTTAATTGCGATTGCCCCATGATTAGCTTCTGAGATTTAAGATTTGACCTGAACTTTGACCGTCCCCTTTTCGCCAATTTCTTCAAATGAGCGCTTAAGAAGGAATTCTTCGAGCTTCAGCAATGCCTGAATGCGCTCATTTTTTGCATTTAGCATATAAAGCTGCACGTTTCCGATTACCCGCGTCAGGACGACCAATTTCGCATTGACCATTTTGGGCAAAACCTTATAGAGCGTCGGCCGAGAAATGCCGCTGCCTTCTGCGATATTTGTCTTAGTGTAATCGAATCCCCTGCCTTCAATCAAAAAATCAATTATTCGATTCTCGACCGTGTCACCGATAACATCCAATAGCATTGATTTTTTCATAATCTTGATTTGTACAATCAATTATTTAAATCTTTACATGCATGTAAACTTATGGATAATGGATTGATTCCTGCCAAACTGCTTTATGCCCTGGCAAGAAAGCGAAAATGGGGAGAATCGCATACTGCATACGAGAATATGCTAAGGCAATTTAAATCTGAAGCGTTCGGCAAGCATGGGATGAAGATAGTTGAAGGGATCGCTGAAGAGATTATCAGATTTTCCGAAGAGCCCATGACACTTTGGAGCGACCCGAGCCATGTGCGATTTCATGGGCACTCGGGCGTCGGGTTTGCCACTCAGCATTGCCGTATGGCAAACCTCGCTCCGAAGT
>MNVF01000002.1 GCA_001871535.1 Candidatus Micrarchaeota archaeon CG1_02_49_24 | reverse complement strand
ACAGCCCTTGAGATTTTCGGAAAGTCCAGCAGGACTTTACGAGCTATCTTCCAACTGGAAAGATTCAATCGCTATCAAGCGAAAACTGGATTTCCGAATGAGCCTTCATACCCTGCACATTGTGCAGGGTCTCTCGCATCAGCGAGAGAGGCTCTTCGGAAAATCTGATTATTGTGGGTGTTTTTAATTGTTAGGGCGATTGTCAAACAGCTTCAAAATTCATCAGCAATCTTTGCCATTAGTATTTCCTTTTCATTTCCAGTTTTCAAATCCTTTATTTTAACAGTGCCTTTTTTCTTTTCAGCTTCCCCGATTATGATTGCAAAATCAAACCCCCTTGAATTCGCATATTGCAATTGCTTTGAGAGGTTCCGCTCCATCAAATCGGTTTCGCATATGGCATTTGCCCTTAATTTTCGCGCAGCTGCCACTGCCTCGGCATAAACATCGCCAATGCCAATCACCATCGCCCTCTTTACTTTTTTTTTCGGCGCTTTTATCAAATCAGCAATCCTCTCAATGCCCAGTGAAATCCCAACCGCAGGCTCGTTCACCTTGCCATAGATTCCAATCAGCCCGTCATACCTTCCGCCGCCTGCAATGCTTAATTTATATTCCTCGGATTGAATCTCAAAAATCGGCCCTGTGTAATAGTCAAGCCCCCTTACCAGCGAGAGGTCAACCACTATATTTTTCTCAGTGCCATATGGCTTTGAAAATTCAATTATTTTTTCAATATTGTTTGTCGTTTCATTGCCAAGCAATTCACATGCAGCCTCAATTATTTTTTCATTCCCCCCGCCCTCAATCCTTTTGTAAAATTCTTCAAGCTCCGGGTTGCTTATGCCGGCAGCGCGCACCGCCTCAGCCGCATTTCCATAGGCTTTCCCTATCTTGTCCAGCGCACGGTAGAATTTGCCCTTTTCAGCCTCGCGTATCCCAAATTTTTCAGCCAACCGGTTCAGTATCCCCCTGTCATTCACCTTCACAGCCAGTTTTCCGAACCCCAGGTAGCCAAGCGTTTCACAGGCGCAGGCGATTAATTCAGCCTCGCATCTCATTGAAGAGCTGCCCGCGATGTCGGCATCAGCCTGCAAAAACTCCCTGAACCTGCCCTTCTGGGGCTCCTCCCTTCTCCAAACCTTGCCAATGGCATATCTCTTGAATGGCTTTGGCAGGCTGGTGTTTGCAACATAGCGCGCCAAAGGCACGGTCAGGTCAAACCTGAGCGCCAAATCGCCCTCAATCCTGAAAAGTTGCCCTTTAATCTCCTCGCCTGCTTTCCGAGAGAGAATTTCTTCGCTTTCTACCGCCGGGGTATCCAACTCAGAGTAGCCATAGCTTTCAAAAACGACTTTTGCCATGTCGCTGATATACCTGCGCTTGTCCAGCTCTTCGCCGTAGAAGTCGCGCATGCCTTTGACGTTCATGATTAGAATTACGGTAATATACATATAAAATATATTTATAGCCCTGCCCGCCCAAACTCCTTATGGCATTGTCTTCCTATATCAATCGCGCCCTTGTCATAATAGACAAGCCGCCCCACATGCAGAGCAGCGAATGCACATCCATAGTGAGGAAGCTCATTAATGAAGCTGCGGGTTACGGGTTCCGAGTCCAGAGTCCAGAGTCTAGAAACCCTAAAGGTCTAGAGTCCAGGGTTCAGAGTCTAGATATCCAAGACCCGAGACCCAAGACTGGAGACTCAAGACTGAAGACCCAAGACTGTAGACCCGAAACCCGAGACCCTAGACCCCAGGTAATTAAGGCCGGCCACGCCGGCACTCTGGACCCCAACGTCACCGGCGTATTGCCCATAGCCATCGGGAAAGCCACCCATCTCATCTCCCATCTTGCGCTCAGGGAAAAGGAGTATATCTGCATCTGCCGTTTGATGGGCAGGTTTGGGAAGGACGAAATAGCACGCGCATTGAACTCATTTGAGGGAAAAATCGAGCAAACCCCCCCGAAAATGAGCGCTGTGAAAAAAGTAAGGCGGATACGGGAAGTTTATGCGCTGAAGCTCCTGGAAATCAAGCCTCTTGCCCGGCGCACAGACATTTTATTCCGCGTGAACTGCCAGGCAGGGACATACATCCGCGTGCTTTGCGAGGATGTTGGAAAAAAATTGGGCGTACGCACGTTCATGGTTGAGCTGAGGAGGACAAAAGTAGGTGCAATCACCGAGAAAGAGGCGATTACGCTTCATAGGTTGAGGGCACTCATTCTGGCTGGGGGAAGCGATTTGGAAAAGTTTGTGAAACCAATTGAGCATTACATCCCCTCAAAGGAGGTTGTGGCAAACGATGCGGCAGTTGCCAATGTGAAAAAAGGAATGGCACTATATAGTAAGGGAATTATTTCCGGGTCGGAAAAGCTCGCTGAGGCTGATTATGTGTGCATCACCTCCCAATCCGGCGAAATGGTTGCCCTTGGCAAATACGGCGGGAAATGCGTAAAATTGCTGCGCGTCTTCGTGTGAGCTGACCAATATATTCTTATATGCCTTATCACTTAATTTATAGCGGTGGACTAATGGATAAAGATGCCAGACCATCCCATGAACCGGAAACCTCTTCAGTGGCTCAGATTATTGCGGAGTGGGCTCGTCGTGAATCTTCGAGAATTCAATTTGTTGCTAGCTATTCCACTGAGCCTGCCGCAGTGAAACCAGGAAAGCCATCACTGGGTCAAATCGGAACTAGCTCTGGCAGTGGCTTATGTTCCCTTGATTGCAGCCAGCAGAAGAAGCGCACAACCCAGATTGCCGCAAATACACGGCTTGGCGACACGCATCTGATTTTGGATTTTGTAACGAACGGGGTAGTGACTGATTGTTCCTCACAGGAAATTCTTCTGGAAACTGCTGCCAGAGTTGCAACTGTCTGGAATATCCCATCTATTGCGGCTGCAATAACTGAAATGGAAGAGCTTAGTGCAAAATGCCGCAGAGGCGAAGGTGTCGTATTGATAATGCCAGCTGGCCTAAATTCCCTTCGGAGAAAATATGCCGAGCTCCAGGACCAGCTGCATGACGGTCAGGTGGATTATGAAGGGCTTGTAACCGAATGGAAATCCCAGTGTGTTTCCCAAGAGTTGCAGAAAACGCGCACTAAAATGTTTGCCGCCTATGCATCTCCTGACCTTGTGGAGCCGTTTCTTGAGTTGCTCAGGTCGGGTGTGGTGACTAACCGGGAGGCCCAGTGGATTATCGTAAATGCGATTTGCGAGCATGCTGGCCCAGAGCATGTCCCCCCAATCCTAAGGACGCTGGTGTCTGAAGTCGGTGTGGGGGACGAGGTACAACTATCTATCCTGGACAGTCATGTACAGCATTATCTATCAAAGGTTGTTGATGAAAATGCGGATGTTACACACCTTGGGCAGTTGGAGGAGGCTGTTCCCCAGTTGCAAGGATGGACATACGTTAAAAAAACATTCCAGGAGGACGCGTTTCTTCTGCTGGGCTCAAAGCTTAATGATTTAAGGGAAGCTGCCAGCAATCTAGCCAGAGAACCCACACTTCAGGCCGGCGCACGGCCACCTTGCATGGGTATTCCCGTCCCATCCCAATCGTTGGGACGACGCCAGTTTTGATGTAACTGGCATCAGATTTTCCGAAGAGCCTCTCTCGCTGATGCGAGAGACCCTGCACAATGTGCAGGGTATGAAGGCTCATTCGGAAATCCAGTTTTCGCTTG
>MNVF01000056.1 GCA_001871535.1 Candidatus Micrarchaeota archaeon CG1_02_49_24 | reverse complement strand
GCAGGTGGATGGATTGGCAGTGGCCTCACGAGAATTCAAGGACAACAGTCCTTGAGATTTTCGCTATCAAGCGAAAACTGGATTTGCGAATGAGCCACCGAATGCAGCGTTGCTGCATGCGGCGCTATTGAGCCATCAGGCTCAATCTGTGTACCGCCTGCTTCACAGGCGGTTGAATGCTTCTGTTGAAGCATAGCCCTCCCCTGCGGGTCGGTGGCTCTTCGCAAAATCTGATATCCGCACTTTTAGTTTCTTTCTCCCGAAGGTCTCTTGAATCAACGGATTCAAGAGCTTTCTTCCAACAGGAAATCGACGGCAACAGCCGTCGAGATTTTTGCCAGCAGGCGAAAAGCCAGCAGGCGATCGTCGACAACAGTCGACGAGAATTTCTCCAACAGGAGAAATGCCAGCAGGCGAAATCCAATTTCTTTTCTAAAGAAAGAGGCTCTTCTAAAGAGAGAAGGCTCTTCTATTGCTTCTCAGGATTTTCCTGTTCAGCTGGTTTCGGCTTTTCCGGCTCCAGGCTTTTCGGCCGCTCATATTCCTCGCTGAATGCGACCGATTTCATATCAAGAAAGACAAACAGCGCGTCCACCAGAGTCTTTTTCCGCCCATGGTAAGTGATGTCGTTGTTCAAGCCCCTGGCAGTTATTTTCACCTTGTCATTTTCCACCTGGGCATCGCATTGAATCCCATAGTGTTGAGAAAATGTTTCAACCTTTTCCTTGGGGCTTGAAACTGTTTTGACAAGCTTCACCGTATATGTCACGTCGCTGCCAGCCAGCGGATGATTGAAATCCAGCACTACCCTGCCTGAGTTTGCACTCACAATTCTCGCCAGGCGGTTGTCTATATTAACATAGCTGTTGGGCACGGGGTTGACATCACGGTCGCGGAATTCCCGTATGGGCATGACGTGCACCAGGTTCTGGGCGCGCTTGCCGAATGCCTCGTCGCAGGTGAGCGCTATTTTCTGCTCCTCGCCGGGCTTCAGGCCGGCAAGCGCATCCTCGATTTTTTTGAATACCATATTCTTTCCGATTACAATGAGCCGCGTGCCATATTTCTCCTTTGGGTTGAACAGCTTGTTTACCTTTGCAATCTCCTCGCTGCTGGTTTCAAAAATCTGATTCGTGCCGGTGATTGCGCCGGTCAACTCGAATAATGCCATATCTCCATTGTCAAGTGCCAAATCCTCACCTCAGTATGAAAACAGTATGGTAACCGAAAAAAACTTCTTTTAGATTGCAGTTAATTAATCTGGAACATTTTATAAATGCCATTAAAGATTGCCGCAAAGTGAACGGCTGTAAGGGTTAATCAAAAAAGTTAATAATGCGTATTCACTCCATAAAAATGGGACAAAATAAATATTTAATCAAAAAAGTTATTATATGTTAATATTTTATCGAAAAAAATTAATAAACAATTAGTTATTTAAATATTTGATTAGATAGATAATTCGCAGCGATTGACTGTGTTAGCCATCTGTGTTTAACGATAAAAAAGAACCTGTGGCCGTTCTTTTTGTTGTAAATGGAGGGGGGATAGAAATGGAAGGAATTTTGAGAAACGTATTAGGTGATTCAAGCGGCAATACGACTGCTGCTCCAGAAGTCACTGACGAAGTATTTGACTCCGAGCACATTAAGATTATGACCATCGGTGTCGGCGGCGCAGGCAACAACACCATCAACCGGCTTATCCGCTCCGGTGTGAAAGGCACGGAGCTCGTTGCAATCAACACAGACAAACAGCACCTTAACATCCTCCATGAGCGGGCAAAGAAACTTCTTATCGGAAAGAGCATTACAAAGGGCTTGGGCGCAGGCGGCTATCCTGAAATCGGCGCAAAGGCTGCTGAGGCAGACCGCGCAGCCATTGAAAAGATGCTTGAGGGCGCGCATCTGGTTTTCATTTGCACAGGCATGGGTGGCGGCACCGGCACCGGCGCATCACCTATTGTTGCACAGATTGCCAAGGAGCAGGGCGCCATCACAGTGGCCATGGTAACCTATCCCTTCTCAGTCGAGCGCGTAAGGCGCACCAAGGCCGATGAGGGCATATCTAAGATGAGGCAATTTGCGGACTCGGTTATTGTTGTGGACAACAACAGGCTGCTCAAACTCGTCCCGAACCTGCCCATGAACGAGGCATTCAATGTTGCCGATGAAATCCTTTCAAGGGCAATCAGCGGCCTGGTGTGGACAATCACCCAGCCCAGCCTGATCAACATCGACTTCGCAGATGTGCGCTCAATCGTAACTGGCGGAGGCGTCGGGTTCATCGCAGTTGGCGAGGGCAAGGGCACTGACAAGGTGCGCTCGGCAGCTGAGGGTGTGCTGAAGAACAGGCTGCTCGACGTAGATTTCGAAGGCGCAAAAGGTGCCCTCATACACATCACGGGCGGCGCTGACCTGACACTCGGCGATGCAATCAAGGCCGGTGACATCATCACCGAGCGCATGGACCAGCAGGCAAACATCAAATGGGGAGCACGGATATTGCCTGGGTTTGACGGCAAGCTTGAAATCGTCTCCATCGTTTGCGGCGTGAAGGGCGCAAGCGTCATCGGCGGCCCCGTAGAGGAAAAGCAGGCCGGCTACGAGTACAATGACATCGAGCTGATTGGATAAATCAGTCTAATCAGCGCAGGGATTGATGCGCTTCGCACATAGATACCTTTATATGTTTTATTTGTTTTGATTAGACATAGAAAAACAATAGGAACCGGGGGCAATAATCTGGCGACCAATAGGAAATCAGTGTCAAGCTGTACTATCAGTCTAGTTGTTGTTCTGTCCGGCTCTGAACTTAGGGGGTGCGACCATGTTCTTAGGACTGGATGAGAAAACTGCTGCACCATGCAGCGGCGAAGAGGAAATGTTAAGTAATGAACGGATAAAAATAAAAGTTGTCGGCGTCGGTGGCGGCGGCTGCAATACCATCAACAGGATTGCCAAATCTGGCATTAAGAGCGCCCAGACCATAGCCATCAACACAGATGCAATTCATCTGAACCACATCCAGGCGAACAAGAAAGTGCTTATTGGCAAAACAGTCACCCGAGGCTTGGGTGCAGGAGGCTACCCAGAGGTTGCGCAGAAATGCGCCGAAATCTCCAAGAACGAAATTGCCGACGCAATCGGAGAAAGCCAGCTTGTCTTTCTCTGTGCAGGTATGGGCGGTGGCACAGGCACCGGCGCTGCACCGGTAGTCGCACAGGTTGCGCACGCGCAGGGTGCAGTGACGATCGCACTCGTCACATATCCCTTTGAACTTGAAAGGGCGCGCATAAAGAAGGCCATCTGGGGCATACAGGAGCTCTCCCAGGCGGTTGACTGCGTGATTGTGATTGACAACAACAGGCTTGCCTCCTATGTGCCAAACCTGCCAATGGACGCTGCGTTCCAGATGGCAGACAACATAACCACCAAGGCAATCACTGGCATCTCGGACACAATCATGTTCCCGAGCCTGATAAACATAGACTATGCAGACGTGAAATCATTGGTGGAGGGCAGCGGCCTTGCACTGATTTCATACGGCGAGGGCAGGGGCACTGACAAGGTGCCGCAGGTAGTGAAGAACGTGCTTGCACAGCCATTGCTCGATGTTGAGACAGAGGATGCAAAGGGTGCGCTGATCCAGATAAACGGAAGCGCAGCCATGACACTCGGCGAATGCATGGAGATTGGCGAGAAGCTCACAGCGAACTTTTCCAGTACGGCGAACGTCAAGATTGGTGCGCGCACAGGGCTCGTGAGGGAAGATGAGATTGCGGTCACGACAATCATGACCGGAGTGAAATCCAAGCTCGGCGGGGTGCGCGAAGAAGCGGCGCCCAAGAAGCTGCTTGAGTTGGAGAATATCAGGTATCTCTAAAAATCAGGTTTATTACTTTTTTTATTTTTCTTATCGGGAGGCCAAGAGAATTGAATGCACCAGTTGGCGCATAGCTCGAAAAGTCCTGCGGGACTTTCCGATACCACCTGCTTCGCAGGTGGATGGATTGGCAGTGGCCTCACGAGAATTCAAGGACAACAGTCCTTGAGATTTTCGCTATCAAGCGAAAACTGGATTTGCGAATGAGCCTTCATACCCTGCACATTGTGCAGGGTCTCTCGCATCAGCGAGAGAGGCTCTTCGGAAAATCTGATATCTAATTCAGTAACGTAA
>MNVF01000100.1 GCA_001871535.1 Candidatus Micrarchaeota archaeon CG1_02_49_24 | reverse complement strand
AAGCGGTTTCTGGCCGATTATCTTCAGGCCGCTTAGTGTTGGCGTGCTGTAGGTTATGTTAACATATGCTGCAAATGCGGTCCCGGATGCACCACATGATGTAGTGGTGACATCAATTGACCTGGTTGCACCGCCTGGTATTCTTGTTGCAGGGTTTGAATTGGCGGTTCCTCCATAAGATGTGGTAATACCGGTTCCAGCTGCTGATGCCAATGTTATGGTGTCAGAGCCCCTGTTTGTCATTACAAGCGTCAGCGTGGTGCCTGTAAATTTGTAGTCGTCAATGGTAAGCGGGAATACCTCGGATTTCCAGTAAGCCCTGCTGACCTTTTCCTGTGCGCCGCTGCCGCTTGCCTGTTGGGAAACGATGCCAATTGCAACGAGTGCGATGATGAGCACCACTGCAAGAATGACCAGATATTCAGTTGCACCCTGACCGTTCATTGTTCCAGAGTTCACAGTTACCACCTCTAAAGATTATAGGTTAATTTTGACAACTATCTGATTTTATCAGAATTCTTTCTATTTAGTGTGTTCAGATAATGTTTAAAAAAGTTTCCTATCATAACCCTATTAGTTCAGTTCAATTGTTAATATGCTAGTTTTCGTGCTAGCCCGCGATTACCAGCGTTGCTGGGAGGGAATAATTATGGATAAACAGAAAATACTGAAAGCTGTTTCTGCAGCCCTTGAGGAAAAAGGGAAGCGCAAGTTCAGGCAGTCAGTCGAGGTCATAGTTAATTTCCGTGGCATCGACTTCAGCAAGCCAGAGAACCGCTTGAACCTGGATGTGGTGCTTCCCAACGGCAAGGGCAAGGAGCCAAAGATAGCAGTCTTTGCAGACGGTGACCTTGCCGCCAAGGCACGGTCAGGCGGCTTCGAGGTCATTGATGCAAAAGATATCCCTGGCCTGGCACAGGACAAGGCGCGCCTGGACAGGTATCTCAAGGAGTACGAATTCCTGGCACAGCCCAATCTTATGACCACTGTGGCAAAAAGCCTGGGCCAGGTGCTTTCAAGGAAGGGCAAGCTGCCTATGCCGCTCATGAATATACAGCTCGGGCAGGCTGCCCAGATGCTTAAGAAGCGCGTCAAGGTGGCCACCAAGGGAAAACAGCTGCCAGTCGTTCAGTGCATTGTAGGCAAGGAGGATATGGAACCCCAGCAGCTGGTGAATAATGTGAATACAGTCATTGATAAAATACTTACAAAGGTGCCAGAGCACAATTTCAAATCAATCTATGTCAAGCTGACAATGGGAAAGCCAATAGCGATTTGAGGTCTAAGGTTCAATCAACTTTAGACATTTAGGGTGTAACTTATGCGTTTAGCAATTAAGAAAAAAATTGACAAGGTCAAGGAAGTGTCTGAAAAGCTCAAGCAGGGCAAGAATTTCAGCATCCTTAACCTCAAAGGGCTTCCCTCCAATCTCCTGCAGAAAATCAGGAAGGATATCCGGGGCAAGGGCGAAGTGCTTGTATTGAGAAAGGCCGTGCTCGGGCGCGTTCTGAAGGAAAACCCCTCACTCCAGAGCCTTGTGGGCTATGCAGACCACACCGTTGCACTCATAATCTCAGAATATTTGCCGGCACAGCTCGCAGAGATGCTGCGTGCCAGCGGCGTCCGTGTTTATGCAAAGGCACAGCAGATTTCGCCCTACAATATAGATATTGAGGAAGGCGAAACCACACTTCCTCCCGGCCCTGCGCTCAGCGAGCTTAAGGCAGTCGGAATCCAGGCTCAGGTCAAGGGCGGCAAGATTGCCATTGCCAAGAAAGCAACGATTTGCAAATCCGGGGACAAGATTTCACTCCAGGCAGCCAAGGTTTTGAGGATGCTTGCCATCAAGCCGTTCACCCTGTTTGGCCACCTACTCTCAGGCATTGACAGCGACAGGGTTTCCTATTCCGAAGAATTGCTTACCACTCCAGCCAGCTATTATGTTGACGGCTTGAGGCTGGCAGCAGTCCAGGCCTGCTCGCTTGCAGTAAATGCAGGCTACATCAATGGCATGAGTGTTTCCATCTTCCTGAAGAATGCCCTTGGCCAGGCCCAGGGCCTGACACTGAATGCAGGCATTGTGAATGATGAAAGCATCCGGTTCATTCTCTCAGGGGCAATGGCCTCGGGCAGCGCGCTGGGAGGCAAAATTCCTGTGGTTCCAGTTCCTGCAGAAGGAGAAAAGCCAGCACAGGCAGTATAAATTTATGATAATACCCCATTAAGCAATGAAGGGTTAACGTAAGGGAACCAGAACAGTCTGGAGTCCAGAGTCTAGGGTCCAGAAATCAAGACCCGAGACTGAAGACCCAAGACCATTATTCTTCAGGTTCCCTCGGGAGGTAGATTTGTATGTCGAAGATTGACCCATATGTGCACGCAGCTCTTGTATTGCACGGAACAGGCAAACCAATCACAAAGGATGCCATCTCTGCAATAATCAAGGCAGCCGGCGGCTCGGTTGACGAGGCTAAGACAAAGGTGCTTGAGGAAGCAGTAAAAGGCGTAAACATTGACGAGCTCGCAAGCGCACCGGTTGCGGTGGCTGCAGTAGCGGCTGAAGCGCCCAAGGCAGATACCAAGAAGGACGAGAAGAAAGAGGAAGCGTCCGTTAGCGAAGGCCTGTCAAGCCTGTTTGGATAAACTGCGAAACAAGTGTTTTTTTTTTAAATTCTTCCTTTCGTTTTCTCATTTTTATTTTTTGGGTTTCTATTCCTAATTCTAATCCCCTGTAGTTCTCTTTATAAATTTTCACAGCATAATCTATTTCGGGTGAATCTGTGTTCAAGCTTGTTATCAGTGACGTTAAGTCATTCAGGAATGCAATTGATGCAGTAGTCAGCCTAATCGACGAAGGCCCCCTCGAGGTTACCAAGGATGGCCTTTCCCTAAGGTGCATGGACCCATCGCAGATTGCCATGGTGAGTTTCATCGCCCCCAAATCATTTTTTATGAAATACGAAGTTGCCGAGCCCACCATTGTCGGAGTGAATTTCAGCGAACTGGGCAAGATGCTGAAGCGCTCTGAATCAGGCGAGCAGCTCGAGCTTTCCCAGGAAGAGAACATGCTGGTCGCCCAATTCACGGTGGAGCATGAAAAACGCATGTTCAGGCTGCCGCTTGTAGAAGTGCAGGGTGGTTCCCCCAAAGAGCCAACATTTGTCCATGATGCAACAGTGAAAATAACAGCGCAGGCATTCAAGGAAGGCTTGAAGGATGCCGAGTTAATCAGCTCCCACGTATCGCTTGAGGCAACGCCTGAGAATTTTATCATTGAGGTGAGGGATAATTCCTCAATGAGGACTGAGATGCAGAAGGGCAACCCCAAGCTCGTTGAATTGAACGTGAAGACCAAGGCGCGCGCCACCTTCCCGCTGCAATATCTCAAGGACATCTCAAACGCGGCGATTGACAAGGAGCCGATTTCCATCAACCTGAAAACAAATGCGCCGGTGAAAGTGTCCTACAACATTGACGTGCTGCAGTTCACATATTATCTCGCGCCAAGGATTGATGCAGAATAAACGTCATAATCATATGATATATCTGTAAGATAGATGTAAGTTTATGGTTATACGCCAATTTTGTTTAATTGTTCTTTTATTTTATCTATCAGGTTGCGCTACTACGCTATATAACCAATATCATCCTGACGATAATGGTGGGATATCTGATTTAATAAGCAATGGTTCGGGCAATCTTACTCAGGAAGAAATAATAAAAATATGGGCTGAGGATATCGCAAAATCAAACCAAGCCTATCTTTTCAGCACAAAATTCAAGCTTATTCTCAATTCTTCAGAGCAAAAAATTACTTCTTTAGTTGTTTATAGGAATAAGTTATATGCAAGCACCAGTCAACCAAATGGATTTGTTTATGAGTATGATCAAGATAGAAACATTTCGAAAGTTGTTTTAAGGACGGAGAGCTATGGAATAAGTTCACTTGCTGTTTATGATGATCAGATTTTCCGAAGAGCCTCTCTCGCTGATGCGAGAGACCCTGCACAAGGTGCAGGGTATGAAGGCTCATTCGGAAATCCAGTTTTCGCTTGATAGCGAAAATCTCAAGGGCTGTTGTCCTTGAATTCTCGTGAAGTTGACGCTTGGCATTCATCCCCGCCCGAAGGGCGGGGTATTCTGCCAACTTCACGATAAACTTTT
>MNVF01000075.1 GCA_001871535.1 Candidatus Micrarchaeota archaeon CG1_02_49_24 | reverse complement strand
CATCGATCGCCTGCTGGCATTTCTCCTGTTGGAGAAATTCTCGACGCCTGCTGGCATCGATCGCCTGCTGGCATTTCTCCTGTTGGAGAAATTCTCGACGCCTGCTGGCATCGATCGCCTGCTGGCTTTTCGCCAGTTGGCAAAAATCTCGATGACTGCTGGCATCGATAGCTCTCGCATGCTGATACATGCTCTATGGCTCTTCGCAAAATCTGATATTGTTACACCCATTTTTTCTTTCTGAAATAAACCAGCATTGCCACGGCAACCGCTGCCATCGCCGCAAGGGCCGCAGGATAGCCCCACAGCCATTCAAGCTCAGGCATGTGCCTGAAGTTCATTCCATATATTCCTGCAACAAATGTGAGGGGAATAAATATCGTGGTGATGACCGTCAGCACTTTCATTATCTCATTGAGCCTGTTGCTTATGCTTGAAAGGTAAATCTCAAGCATGCCGGAAAGCATGTCCCTCGAAGTCTCGATATTGTCTATTATCTGTATGGTGTGGTCGTAAATATCCCGGATATATACCTTTGTCGGCTGGGTGAAGATGCGCGAATCCCCCCGCTCCAGTCCGCCTAAGACTTCCCGCAGCGGCCAAACGGATTTTCTCAGGAAAATGAGCTCGTGCTTCAGTTTCTGTATCTCCCGCACCACCCCATGCTTTGGGTTCTCTACAATCTGCGCTTCCAGCAGTTCTATCTGCTCGCCCACGTTTTCCAGCACGATAAAATAGTTGTCAACGATAATATCCATCAGGGCATAGGCGAGATAATCAGCGCCCATTTTCCGTATAAGCCCCTTGTCAGCCTTTATCCGTTCCCTCACTGGCTCGAACACGTCGCCAGGCTGCTGCTCCTCCTGAAAGGTTATTGCGAATCTGTTGCCTACTATGAAGCTGACCTGCTCCGCCTTTGCTTCCTTTGTTGCAGTGCTATACCTAAGCATGTTGAGCACGATATACACATATTCGCCGAAATCCTCCAGCTTCGGCCGTTGGCCTAGCGTCATTATATCCTCCAGCACAAGCGGGTGCACACCGAAGCACTCGCCGAGCTTGCCCACAACTGACGCATCGTGCACGCCATCAACATTGAGCCAGGTTACGGTGGGCGAATCCCGGAACTTTATGCATTCATCTATTTTCCTGACGGTTTTTTCCGTCACGGATTTCTCATCATAATCAAAAATGGCAATATCCACGCCTCTGTGGGTTTCACTGCCGTTTGCCGGAAGCGTGCCCGGAGGCAGGCCTGCCTTCTTTGAGCGCATGGTGAAAAGTTTCGATGGCATATCCTCACGAAGTTTCGGGTTTTGAGTTCCGGGTTCTCAACCACATTCACTACAATAGGTATAAATAATTATTTACCTGTAATCAAATATAATATCAACTATCTGTTATCTGCAGGGTTAGCGAAGCGGTTAAAGGTCATTATCAATTTTTTTGTCGCTAATGGGGTCCAACCAAACGCGACAGACTCAAGATCTGTTGGCTTAGGCCTCCGGAGGTTCGAATCCTCCACCCTGCAAGAGCCTTCTTTTCTTTTGCAAAAGAAAAGTTGATTTCGCTGAAGCGAAAAGCTCAACAGCAGAGTTGTTGAAACCCTCGGAAAGAAAAGAAAACATTTACCAATAAGAAAGCCCCTGGGGAAAGAAAGAAAGTAAAAATGTTCCTCGGGATAAAAAGGTTAAGCGATCGACGCCATCGGCGAAACCGTTGCGCGTCGGCTTGACACGTTCGAGCGAGGGTCGCACCATGCGTTGACGTTTGGCGACCCCGACGCCCGAGCGAGCCAATGTTCGTTACTTGGCTCGGGTCGCTCTAACGTGTCATGGGTTTGCCGTTTAGCATTACCTTATGGTTGAATGCGCCTGTTGGCGCATAGCTCGACAGCAAGCTATCGACAAACCTCGCTTCTGGGAAAAAGAAAGGTATAAGTGATCTCACTATGGCAATGAATTCAACTTCCATAAATAATTTAGCCGATTCAGGCATTGTCTCTTCCTTCTTAGATTCCACCCCGTTTGCCACCATCCCCGGGATAAAGGCAATTGCAACGCTGGCGCTGTTTGTTTTGTTCTACCTTGTGCTTGAGTTGGCGCACGGGGCGCTTAAGCGCCTGTTCCGCGGGATTTCGGAAAAAACCAGGAACACCCTTGACGACGAGCTGCTCAAGGTAGTAAGCAAGCCAGTGAAATATTTTGTAATCGTCGCAAGCGCCTATCTCGCAATTGTCCTTGTGATCGGGAATATTATTCTGATTCCGTTTTCAACCGGGCAGGCTGATGCGCAGTGGACATTTGCATTATATGATTTATTTTCAGTGCTGTTCATCCTTGTCGGCACGCATATCGCCGCTTCTGTTATAAGTGCAGCAATCACCTGGTATGGCAGGGAGGTGATGCCCCACACCAAAAACGCGCTGGGCAACGAACTGTTTCCCATAGGGAGCAAAATTGCCGGCATTTCAATCTATGCGGTCGGCGCAATCATAGTCCTTGGCATGCTTGGGATTGAGGTTGGCCCGTTGCTTGCCGGGCTGGGCATTGCCGGGCTGGCGGTGGCGCTTGCCTTGCAGGATAGTTTGGGTAATTTCTTTGCAGGCATGCACATTTTGATAGACAAGCCGGTGAAAGCCGGGGATTACGTGCGAATTAAAAACGAGGACGTTGAAGGCACTATTGTGGAAATCGGGTGGAGGAGCACAAAGATTCTCCAGCTAAATAACAGCCATATCATTCTACCGAACTCAAAATTGGCGTCCAGCGTGCTGATAAATTATCACTTGCCGGAGAAGGCAACCGGGATAAAAATTGCCGTCGGAGTTTCCTATGACTCCGATACGGATAAAGTGATGAAAGTCTTTTATGAAGCTGCAAAAAAGGTCGTAACCGAAAATGAGTTTGCCGTTAAGGAGTTTGAGCCGAAAGTTTGGTTTACGGCGTTCAAGGATTCTTGCCTAGAATTCGCGGTGGTCGTGAAGGTGGTGGATTTCGCCAATAAGGTTGATCTGGAGAGTGCGCTGAATATGGAGATACTCAAGGCGTTCAGGAAGAATAAGATTGAAATACCGTTTCCTGCTAGGACTGTATATCTGAAGAAAGAATAACCACTCATTCAACAAACTCAACATTCGCCAGCTTTTTGAAATGCGGGTCTCCTGTTAAAAGTTGTATCCCCGAGCTTGCAGCCTGGGTGTAAATGATGGCATCAATCATTCCAAAATCAGGCGCTGTTTTGCGTAATTCACACAGGTTTTTTCCTGCGCCGGTGGCAATTTCTTCGGTGATGTCGAGGATAGTGGATGATTCCTTTACCGTGTTGATGTATGCTTCAGGGGCTGTGGCATGATTCCTTTCCAGCCAGCAGGCCAATTCTGCCAGGCTCAAAACGCTTGTGAAAATCTGATTTTGCCCGATATATTCATCTATCTTATATCCTGTCTCGCCGGTCGCACTCGAACGGAAATTTTTCCTTGACCGTGCCCATCAATTTTCTCAGCTTCGTCAAATCAGGCTTAAACAAGCTGACACTGACCTGTGCTCCAGGTTTTAGTTCCTGTTCCGCGACTATCTCCTTTGGTATGATTATCCCAAGCGATGTCCCTACATGCCTGACTTTCGACACAAAAACGCCCACCATTCTATCACCATCGAGCAAACCAGAGTTTGGGAGAGCTATGCTGCATCAGCAGCATTCAATTATAATTTATTATAATGGTTATCGTGAAGTTGGCAGAATACCCCGCCCTTCGGGCGGGGATGAATGCCAAGCGCCAACTTCACGAGAATTCAAGGACAACAGCCCTTGAGATTTTCGGAAAGTCCAGCAGGACTTTACGAGCTATCTTCCAACTGGCAAGATTCAATCGCTATCAAGCGAAAACTGGATTTCCGAATGAGCCTTCATACCCTGCACATTGTGCAGGGTCTCTCGCATCAGCGAGAGAGGCTCTTCGGAAAATCTGATCTGGGCAAATACCCCAGGGTTTACCTAT
>MNVF01000010.1 GCA_001871535.1 Candidatus Micrarchaeota archaeon CG1_02_49_24 | reverse complement strand
TATCGTGAAGTTGGCAGAATACCCCGCCCTTCGGGCGGGGATGAATGCCAAGCGCCAACTTCACGAGAATTCAAGGACAACAGTCCTTGAGATTTTCGCTATCAAGCGAAAACTGGATTTCCGAATGAGCCTTCATACCCTGCACATTGTGCAGGGTCTCTCGCATCAGCGAGAGAGGCTCTTCGGAAAATCTGATAAATAATTGAGTCTCCAAATCCTCCACTCCTGAGGTCCCTGTTAGGGGTTTAAATTCAAAAATCGCAAATATCAATGCATGGTGAATATACGAGAAATCAGTTTTCGCTTACGCAAAAATCTCGCAAGCAAGCTTGCGATATCACACTTACCGACATCTATGCGCAGTTGGCAATCCTCAACAAGAAGGTGGATAACCTAGAGCGCATTTTGATTCCAGAGGTTGAGGCGACCAAGAAAGATTTGCAGGAAGCCGAGGACGCCCTGGAAGAATACAAACAAGGGAAGACTGTCAAGCTTGAAGATATCTAGGGCAATCAGTTTTCAGTTTCGAGCCTGTTGTCTCGAAATCTCGTGAATTGCTATTCACGATGTCTCGAAATCTATCGGGCAGCTGCCCGATATCAGTTTCGGGTTTCGAGTTACTAATTCCGGATTCCAGACTCTAGACCCTATACCCTGGACTCCAGCCCCCAGACAATCTCGGTTTTCGGTCTTCTGTCCCCAACCTCTAATCTTTAAATTATTTACATTGTAATTATCTTTGTGTCAGAGATAACCTACCTTGATATCGTCCTGTTGAGGAAAATCGCCCGAGACCCGGAGCCTGCCATAGAGCGCTTCGGCAGCAGAATCAACACTTCCTTCTTCGAAGCAGCAAACATGCTCGGCACCCTGAAAGTAAAAGGCTATGTCGACCTGAACCCCACTATCGGGGGCATGAGCAAAATCACGCTCAACGACGACGGCAGGTACGTGCTCTCTACCTGCGAGGACAAGGCAAAGGAGCCCCTTGACCTGTTGGATGATGCAATCCTGCGCTCGCTTGCCTCAGGCATACGGACTATCGACACCCTTGCCCTGCGGCTCAATGTAACCGACCGTGACCTCGCCTACCATCTTTCCAAGCTGGAGCTTACGGGGTTCGTCTCATCTGAGGTTTCAGCTGGCAAGCTCACGGTTCAGCTCACTGAAAAAGGGTTCAACAGGATGGGCAGCGTGCCTGCAGTGATAACAGGCGCTGCCGTTGCCGAAATTCCGAAGCAGCCGGTGGTCAGGGCAGTGCAGAAAGCCAGGAAACCAGACTCGCCCCCTGCCACTGAAGACGAGGAGGCGGTCGCTGAAATTCTTGGGGCAAAGGAGCCCAGGCCGCCCCAGTCATACCATTCAGCCCATCCTTCATCTGCCGGTCTCCGGGGCAATGTGGCAGAGCCACAGGAACATTATGTGCAGGACTTGGAGTTTTCCCGCCTCATAAGCAAGGTCGAATATTACCTGACAAAATACATCTGGGTGCTGATGATTGCAGTCATCTTGGTCATAATTCTTCTTTATATAGCGGTAACCGGAGGATTGTAAATGCAAACGGCCGCGGCCTATTCCAGCGGATTCAGGATGCTCCGGAAATACGGCATAATCACTGTCGATACCCTCATGGTCAATGCTGCCAGAAATACCAGAAAATTGAAGCTCAGCGCCCAAAAGCTCGGTTATCCTGTTGTGTTGAAGGCCGTGGCAAGCGGCGCCGAGCATAAGACTGAAAAAGGGCTTGTTGCAGTTGACATCAGGAATGATGCAGAGCTTGAGCGCGAATCCCTGCGCATGCTGACGGCAAAGCCGGCGCCCGGGGAATTTGTGCTGCAGCCTTTGGCAAAGGGCGTTGAGCTTTTCATAGGTGTCAAAAGCGATTCCCAATTCGGCAAGCTCGTGCTCTTCGGCCTGGGCGGCGTTTACGTTGAGCTGTACAAGGATGTTTCAGCCCGCGTGGCGCCATTTGGCAGGCAGGACGCGCTCGAGATGATAAATGAAATAAATGGAAGAAAGGCGCTTATGGGGTTCAGGGGCAAACCTTCAGTCAACATAGGCAAGATTGCCGACCTTCTGGTGTGCGTCGGGAGGCTTGCCATAGAAGAGGATATCAATGAATTGGACTTGAATCCGGTGATTGCAGATGATAAAGGCTACAGCGTAGTTGATGTAAGGATGATTTGATGGGGATAACTGGTAAAATAAAAAATCTGAAATATGTTTTCGAGCCGAAAAGCGTCGCCATCATAGGTGCCTCCCGCGACCCTGGCAAAATCGGGCATATCATCATGCGCAATTTCTTTGAAAGCTCCTTCAGGGGCAAAGTTTACCCTGTCAACCCAAATGCCACCGAGGTGCTTAATATCCCATGCCATCCCTCAGTGCTTGATATCAAAGGGGGTGTGGATTGCGCAATCATTGCCATCCCGGCAGCGCAGGTTAACCATGCGCTTGTGGAGTGCGGCAGGAAGGGCGTAAAGGCTGCGGTTGTCATAACCGGCGGGTTCGGGGAGACCGGCAATGTGAAGCTCGAGCAAAAGCTGAAGCAAATCTGTGGCAAATACAAAATCGCGCTTGTGGGCCCGAATTGCATGGGCGTCATAAACGCCCAGTCAAGGGTTGACAGCGTATTCCTTCCTATTTACAAATTGGGCAGGCCACACTCAGGGGGAATATCATTCGTCTCCCAATCCGGTGCAGTGGGCGGCTGCATAGTCGACCTTGTGGCAAAGGACGGTATCGGCATGGCCAAATTCGTCTCCTATGGCAATGGCACAGTGGTTGATGAAAGCGATTACCTGGAATACCTTTACCATGACAGGGCCACCCGGGTGGTTGTGCTCTATGTGGAGGGTGTGAAAACCTCGGGTGCAAAATTCCTCAGCGCAATGAAAAAATTGGTGCGCAAAAAGCCACTCATAGTGCTCAAGGCAGGCAAAAGCTCTTTCGGTGCAAAGGCGGCCATGTCGCACACAGGTTCCATTGCAGGCGAATACACTGCATACGAAGCGGCAATACGGCAGGCCCATGCAATTGAAGCCCATTCGCTTGAAGATTTGTTCAATTATTCGAAGATGTTCACCCAGCCCTTCTGCACCGGGAAAAATATAGGCATACTCACAAACGGCGGCGGAAATGGCGTGCTCGGGGCTGATGCGGTTTCAGAGTTTGGGCTCAGCCTGGCCGCCTTTGGCGAGGAAACAAGGAATGTGCTCAGCCACCTGCTTCCGCCCTATGCAACCATGTCAAACCCCCTTGACGTAATCGGAGATGCTGATTCTGTCAGGTATGGCAAGGCACTGGAAACCATGCTGGCTGACGAAAATGTGGATGCGGTCATGGCAATCATCCTTTTCCAGACGGTTCAGATGGATTCGCGCGTGGTCAATGTGATTGTCAGGGCTTCGCAGGCAACAGCCGGCGAGATTTTTGTCAACAGGCGAAAAGCCAGCAGGCGATCGCAGGCAACAGGCTGCGAGCTATCCCCGAAGGGGATTCAATCGAGCAGCCGAAGTCTGCGAGAGCTATCGCAAGCAACAGGCTTGCGAGATTTTCGCGAAAGCGAAAACAGATCGCGCAACAGCGCAATTCAATCGCAGGAAGGCAGGAAGCCGATTTTCGCGGTTGTGACTGGCGGCGAGTACGCCCAGCTCCACAGGCGCATCCTGGAGAGCTACGGCGTGCCTACCTATGATTCGCCCTATGCATGTGTCAAGTCGCTGAATGAATTCATAAAATATTCTAAAAGGGGGTTCTAGGGGTCTCCCCTAGGGCGGAAAGAGTTCTGCCTGCTTCGCAGGC
>MNVF01000037.1 GCA_001871535.1 Candidatus Micrarchaeota archaeon CG1_02_49_24 | reverse complement strand
AGCGTTTGAACTAGATATTTGCACAAAACAGTAGTTATTGGCATTAATATTTAAAATAACCGATTTAAACTGATATACATGCAAAAGGCGAACGTTGTATTTTTATTGTTTATATTTCTCCTATGGACGTTGGTCTATGGCGATCCAACCAGACCTGGTACCCCGGTACCGGTATCTAGCTGTGATCCAAACGTACCGGGTAGCTGCCCACCACCAGTGCCCACTTGTGATCCAAACGTGCCAGGTAGCTGCTCATCCCCAGTTGGCGGCACCGGCGGTTCCGGCGACGCCCAGGTAAAAGCCGCGCTCAAGGAGTTCTGCGGCCTGGTTTACGGATTAATCCCATTGGTGGCGCTCACCATGGTGCTCACGGCTTCAGTGGTTTACGCAGCCGGCCAGTTCTTCGGCGCTGAAACGCGTGCACGCGCCAACGTCTGGGCGACCTCCATGCTCGCCGGCGCGCTCATTGGCATAATCATCATAGTCATCGTGCCCTGGCTGCTCCACATCGCCTATCCCTCCGCCGACTTGAACAATGCCTGCGGCACAGGGCCGATCGTCGTCTGATTCTACCAAGTTTCCTGAAAACAGGAAAGAATCATGCTAAAGTTTCCTAAAATTGGGAAAGATTTAAAAGGAACGTTCCCCCAAACTATAGTTATGAACGAAGTAAACACACTGGAACTAAAGGAAACCGCATTGCGCCTCGCGAAGAATACCGAAGGGTTTGGAAGGCGTTATTTCCTTTCAGGCATTGAAATCGGAAAAGAGCCTAGGGTCAAGGTGCTGCGGGGCTTTCGGGGTGTCGGGAAGACCACTGCGCTTCTCCAGCTTATGGGGCCTGGTGCAATATATTTCTCCATGGACAACCCGCACGTCAGCGTGTCAACCCTCTATGACATTGGCAAAAAGTTTGTGCTGGAAGGGTATAAAATGCTCTTTATTGATGAGGTGCATCATTACAAAAGATGGAACGAGGACACCAAAGCGCTATATGATGAATTCCCCCAGCTGTCAATGGCAGTGTCCGGGAGCGCACCACTGGCATTCGCCCCTGAGCGCCGTTATGAACTAATCGAAGTGGAGCCGCTTTCCCTGCGGGAATTCATTGAGCTGGGTGGGCGAACGCCTGTCCCCACTGCCTCTGGTGCGTGGATGGACATAAACCTCGCGGTCGGCCTGTTGGCAGAAAATCCATGGCTCTACGAATCGTTTGACGCTTATATGGACGGGGGTGCATTTCCGATTTATTTTACCTATTCCGGAAAAACATTAAAGAGTGTTTATAACAGCATTCAGAAATCAATACGGGAGGATGCCGTCTTCCTTCCTAATGTGGATGGCGAATTGGTAACCCAGATGGCCAGGGCTCTTGTATTTCTGGCAAGCTCTCTACTGGGTGAGTTTAGCATAAACAACCTTTCAAAGAATCTCAGCATCAGCAAAAACAAAGCCTATTATATGATTTCGTTGCTGGAATCAATGAAAATCCTCAGGATGGTGCGGCCCTATGGGCGTGGCGCCAAACTTATCCGCGGCGACCCAAAGCTGATGTTTTACCATCCTGTCTTGCGAAAGGCGATATGCGCCGAGCTCGGTTTACAGGCTGATAAGGGGGCATTAAGGGAGGAACTGGCTGTGAGTTGCTTTATCTCAAGAGGTTGGAACGTCTCAACCATAAAGGGGATGAAGCGAAGTCCTGATTATGTCATAACGAAATGGGCAGAAAAGCTGATTGTTGAGATTGGCGGTGCCTCAAAAAGCAGGGCGCAGTTCAAAGGGTTCTTGGAAAAAACCCTGCTCATTTGCGATAAGCAGCTAATTGCATTGGCACTTTTGTAAAAGTTTCCCAAAAACAGGAAAGAATCGTGCTAAAGTTTCCTGAAATCGGGAAAGATTTAATTGTTGCTATAACAACCATATAGTTGTTTTAACCGATAGATTTGCACAATGCCCACGGCACCGGTCTTCGTCTGATAAGAATACCTGGTTACCCAGCATGTTTGTGCCATTTATGTTGTTTATGGGTTTCGTATTCTTTCGAAACCTTTATAAATATAAAAAAATAAAATCGAAACCATGAAAAAAAGCGACTTTCTCTACCGTGAGCTTCTCTACGGCGTTCTGGAACAAAAAAAAACTGCATTCACCCAGCTTTCGCTTTCCCAAACGCTTGGAATCTCCCTGAGCACGGCCAACCTTGCCCTAAGGCCCCTTGGAAAGATAGGCGCCGTCAGCATAGGCCACATGGGATTCAGGGTCACGGATGCGGAGAAAATCGCGGTTTACTGGTCGGGCCGCCGAAACCTCGCTGGGGACGTCATTTACAAAACGCGCGCTGATTTGCAGGTTTCTGAAATAGAGAAAAACATGCCAGACGGAACCATCTATGCTGCCTATTCGGCGTATAGGTTAAGGTTCAATGACGTGCCTGCCGATTACAGCGAAGTTTATGCTTATGCCGGCTTCCCTGTGCTTGAAGAGCTCAGGCTGCGGTTTCCTCCAAGGAAAGGCCCGCCTAACGTTTTCGTGCTTGCCTCCGACCCGCATCTTTCCAGGCTCTGCCTGGATGGAATTTCTCCGCTCGGGCAGGTTTATGCCGACTTATGGAACCTTGGGGAATGGTATGCAACGGATTTTCTCAGGGCACTCAGGGAGAGGTTGGCATGGTAAAAGAGTTCTGGAGCGAGCTGCTGACAAAGGAAAGCTGGGCAATGCTGACTTCCCTTGCCAGGGAGTATGATTTTATCCTGATAGGGGGCTGGTCGGTCTACTTATGGGCAGGCATGCATAAATCAAAGGATATTGATATCGTAGTGGATTATGGCACACTCAAACTGCTTTCAGGCAGGTTCAATCTTGGGAAAAACCCGCGGCTCGCAAAATATGAACTCAGGTTTGACAAGTTTGACGTTGATATTTACCTGCCCTTTTTCTCAAAGCTTGCCATCCCGCCCGAAGCCCTTGCAGGGTATATTGCAAAAGTGCAGGGCATAACGACCGTCCAGCCAGAGGCGCTGCTCGTTTTGAAGCAGGCTGCCGAGATTGAGCGCAGGGGCACGCCCAAAGGCAGAAAAGATGCGATAGACCTCATGACCCTGCTTATCCATTCAGAAGTGGATTTGACGAAATACCATGACCTCCTGATAAAATACAAACACGAATCTTTTGCCAACGAGCTTGCCACCGTAATAAAAACGTTTGGAGATTCGGATATAGACTACCTTGGCCTGGGGTTTGTTGAGTTTAAAAAATGGAAAAAAGGCATATTGGGAAAGCTTGCGGGAGCCTGAAGCCGGCGTATTATTTAAATGGTTATACGTGCAATATCTAATTACCAATTCCGCATTGAGGCGATGTTATGAAACCGAAATTTGCATTAATGTTCGCTGTATTCATTGCAGCTGTGCTGTTTGCCCAAGGAGGGGCCGACAACATCAAGCTTGCCCTCCAGGAATTCTGCCAGCTCATCCTGAGCATGCTGCCCGTAGTCGTGCTGGTCATGATTCTTGCGGCTGCCATAATCTATGCCATTGGCCAGTTGCTGGGTGCCGAGACACGGGCAAGGGCAAGCGTCTGGGCCACGGCCATGCTCACCGGCGCCGTAATCTGTGTGCTAATCAGCGTGCTGATGCCATGGCTTCTCAGCCAGGTTTATCCAGAGGCAGGAATTGAGAATGCCTGCGCCATCAAGTGAGTGGCTATAGGTTTAATTTATCGTGAAGTTGGCAGAATACCCCGCCCTTCGGGCGGGGATGAATGCCAAGCGCCAACTTCACGAGAATTCAAGGACAACAGCCCTTGAGATTTTCGCTATCAAGCGAAAACTGGATTTCCGAATGAGCCTTCATACCCTGCACATTGTGCAGGGTCTCTCGCATCAGCGAGAGAGGCTCTTCGGAAAATCTGATTCGTTGGTCGTTGACGCATAGCCCTG
>MNVF01000099.1 GCA_001871535.1 Candidatus Micrarchaeota archaeon CG1_02_49_24 | reverse complement strand
TAGGGTTTCGGGAACCGAAGGGGCTTGGGGAATCGATGGCAGCAGCCGTCGAGAATTTCTCCAACTGGAGAAATGCCAACAGGCAATCGGTGACAACAGTCGCCGAGCTATGCATCCGCAGGTGCATTCAAACAGAATGAGCGCAAGGTCTTCGTGAGCTATGCTCACGAGCTATCACCGAAAGGCGATTCAATCGAACCGCAGTTCGATACAGACTGCCAGCGCTCTTCGGTTTCCTCAACTCGGAACCCGAAACTGAAAACTGGAGACTATATTTATGGCATTACCCGAATTCAAGACTACTGAAGGGATACCCGTGCCTGCCCGGCTCATTGACCAGGTTATCGGGCAAGACAGTGCGGTCAATATAATACGGAAGGCAGCCCTCCAGAAAAGGCACGTGCTGCTCATAGGTCCGCCAGGCACGGGCAAGAGCATGCTGGCTCAGGCAACGGCAGAGCTTCTGCCAAAGGAAGAGCTGGAAGACATACTCAGCTATCCCAACCCCCATGAGGAAAACAAGCCGCTTATCAAGAGCTACAAAACCTATCCCCGGCAGGAGGAGATAGTGAAAAACCCGGAGCTCAAGGCAGCCTATGTGGATTTTGAGAAATACAAGCCACAGCTCAGGCTTCCATTCAACCAGAATGCGAAAATAAAGGGCACCGGCAGGATTATGCAATTCATAGGGAGGAACAGGTTTAACCTGGAATCCAGCAGGCCCATATTCCCTGTGATTTACCTGCTTTTGGGGCTCATAATAATCGTTGCATTTTTCATATTCAAGGGCGGCTTTGTCGAGGATGACAAGTGGTTCCTCCTGGGCATAGCCGTGAGCGCCATGCTCATGTACGGAGTTTGGAAGTTCACCAATCAGCTCACCAGGCGCGTGCCCATGAAATCGTTCAATAACCCTAAGCTGGTGGTTGACAATTCCGAGGTTATGACAGCACCGTTCATTGATGCCACAGGCTCTCGGGCAGGCTCACTCCTTGGTGATGTCAAGCATGATCCTCTGCAATCAGGCGGGCTTGGCACGCCCGCCCACCTAAGGGTTGAGGCTGGCGCTGTGCACCGGGCCAACAAGGGCGTGCTTTTCATAGATGAAATAGCTTCCTTGAAATGGCAGTGGCAGCAGGAACTGCTCACAGCCATGCAGGAGAAGCGGTATGCCATCACCGGCCAGAGCGAGCTCTCCAGCGGAGCCATGGTGAAAACCGACCCTGCACCCTGTGATTTCGTGCTCATAGCAGCAGGCAATGTCAATGACCTGAAGCAGATGCATCCGGCTCTCCGCTCAAGGATACGGGGCGCAGGCTATGATGTGTATATGGATGACACCCTGGAGGACACCGAGGACAACCAGATTAAATACATCAGATTTGTCGCCCAGGAAGTGAAACGGGATGGCAGGATACCCCATTTCACCAGGGATGCCGTGCTCCTGATAATCGAAGAGGCAAAGAGAAGGGCAGGCAGGAAGAAACACCTGACCCTAAACCTTAGGGAACTGGGCGGGCTGGTAAGGGCTGCCGGAGATATTGCAGTCGAAGAAAAGGCAAGCTACGTCCAGCAAGAGCATATCAGGAAGGCCAAGGCCGTTGCCGCACCTCTTGAGCAGCAGGTGGCATCCAAGCTCATCGAGCATAAAAAAGAATACCGGGTGTTCTCAGTTGAGGGAAGCGCGGTTGGCAGGGTCAACGGTCTTGCAGTGCTCGGCGAATCGTTCGCTGGGCTTGTGCTGCCAATTGTGGCAGAAGTAACCTCGGCAAGCTCCAAGAGCGAGGGCAAGGTCATTGCCACCGGCAGGCTCGGAGACATTGCAAAAGAGGCAGTGCAGAACGTGAGCGCCATTGTAAAGAGGCACATAGGCAAGGACATTTTCCAATACGATATTCACATTCAATTCCTGCAAACCTATGAGGGCGTTGAGGGCGACAGCGCAAGCATATCAACTGCCATTGCAGTGCTTTCATCCCTTGAAAATATTCCAATATCTCAGGAATTTGCCATGACCGGCTCGCTTTCAGTGCAGGGCGAGGTGCTGCCGGTCGGCGGCATTACCCCGAAGATTGAGGCTGCCTACGAGGCAGGCATCAGGAAAGTGATTATCCCACTGAGCAATGCAGAAGACGTCTTTCTGCAGGGTAAGGCAAAGGAAGAGATGAAGATATATCCTGTGGCAAACATTGTTGATGTGCTTGTCTATGCGCTTGCAGAGTGCGAGGAGAAAAAGAAACTGCTGAAGAAAATCAAGGATGCTTTGAATGGCAGCGGAAAATGAAACACATGAACCGGGTGGCGCCGGTTATGACGTGGCAGTGGTTGGGGCCGGCAGCTCAGGGCTGACTGCGGCTATCTATGCCGCCAGGAAAGGGCTGAAAACCGTGCTTGTGAGCGCTGACCTGGGAGGCCAGATTGCCTATACCGAAAGGATTGAGAACTATCCCGGCTTTCCCGAGGGCATCAGCGGCACTGAGCTCATGCAGAAATTCGAGAGGCAGGCAATGGATGCGGGAGCTGAGATTGCCTATAAAAAAGTTAAAAAAATCGATAAAACTGAGAAGGGATTCACACTTGCTGCAGTTGACGCAAATCTTATTATCAATGCGCGCTCCGTGATTTTGGCATTTGGCAAAACCCCCAGGACACTTGGCATCCCAAACGAGGATAAATTCTTCGGCAGGGGCATCTCCACCTGCACCACTTGTGATGCAAGGCTCTACAAAAACAAAATAGCTGGAGTGGTGGGCAACGGCAATTCCGCCATTGATGCGGCCCGCGAGCTGGCTGAGATAGGCGCAAAAAAAGTGCATATGTTTTTCAGGGGAAAATCGCCAGGTCCTGATGCGGTAATCGCATCACTTAGGGAGCACCTGGGCTCAGGAAAAATTGAATTCGTTGAAAATAGTTTGCCGGTTGAAATAATGGGGGATGCGTTTGTCACTGGCGTGGTTGCTGAAAATATTGGGACCAAGCAAAAGCGCACGGTTGAGCTTAATGGCATGTTCCTTGAATTGGGTTTCTTCACAGACACATCCTTTGTGAAAGAGCTTGTGAAACTTGATGCAAAAGGGCAGATTATTGCCGATGCTGACGGAAACACCGGCACACCAGGGCTCTATGCGGTTGGCGATGTGACAAATACTCCTTACAAGCAGCTTGTGGTTGCGGCAGGCTCAGGCGCACGGGCGGCATTGCATGCCTATGGCTATCTCACAAACAAGCCGGTTGCTGCGGACTATGGAAAAAGGCCTGAAGCGGCCAAAAATTAAGGAATGATTTGAATACTTTACTATCTGCAACATAAAGATATGCTAACTAGAACTGGCAATAATGCCCCTATAGTTCCGAACTGGATGGATAGGCGGCAGGCGACTGCTTACTTGGCATTCCGGGGACAATTTGCAAACGGGTTGCCAAATGGTGCGCTGGCTCCTGATGAGGCTGAAACCCTGGCGCTTCTAAGATGGGTGAGGCGCAATCATTCTCCAAACAACCCTCGCAGGCCTGAATTTCCCTTCTTTGCCCTGCGTTTTCCGGCCAGCAACGCTTACCAACTGCAAATTCCGCAACTTGAGGGTTTGGATGTATCGGTAAAGGACGAAAGCACAAACCCATCCAGGACACACAAATCGCGAATGGCATGGGAAGTGCTCCTTTTTCATATGAATATGCTTGAACAAAAGCTGTCCGGGCGGATTGAGTCGGTTCCGGGAATGTCAATCATTTCCGCTGGAAGCACTGCGCTCGCGCTTGCAGATGCTTTTTAGGCATTTGGCGCACCCTGCCCCAAAGTTTTGTGCAACGATACCATATCTGAAAGTGTGATGGCAAAAATGCATGCCCATGAGATCCAGGTCTATACCGAGCGGCTGGGTCGACGGGCATTCAACTCCGATGAGATTGTGAAATAGGGGCTTTGCCCCTATGACCCCACGTCTTGCAGGCAGCTTCTCCCCGACTTGAAAGTCGGGGCTTCTCGCCGCCTGCGCTAAAACTCTGATAACTGAAGTTGGCGGTGGTCTTGCTCCCTGACATACTTCCGGGTGGTCGCAAGATCAACATCGCCAACGCTGCGATAGAATTTTCCCGGCGACCAAAATTCACCTTCTGGATATCTCAACCGAAATTTTGGTTCTACACTGAAAAGAGCATGTGCCGAAGCACCTTTCAGTGCATGAAGAA
>MNVF01000006.1 GCA_001871535.1 Candidatus Micrarchaeota archaeon CG1_02_49_24 | reverse complement strand
TTTGTGGTAATGGAATACAATCCCCAAGGAGTTACGGGTTCCGAGTTGAGGAAACCGAAGAGCGCTGGCAGTCTGTATCGAACTGCGGTTCGATTGAATCGCCTTTCGGTGATAGCTCGTGAGCATAGCTCACGAAGACCTTGCGCTCATTCTGTTTTCCCAAGCCCCTTCGGTTCCCGAAACCCGAAACTCAAAACCATAGTCCTGGTGGGCAAGGGCATCACCTTTGATTCTGGAGGCATCTCAATCAAGCCATCCAAAAACATGGATGAGATGGTGGGAGACAAGGCAGGTGCCTGCGCAGTCCTTTCGGTTATGTTGGCGCTTCCCGGGCTCAAGCCAAACTATAGGGTATTTGGCGTGCTGGCGCTCAGTGAAAACATGCCCTCAGGCTCAGCGCAAAAGCCCGGCGACATAGTGCGCGCCAGCAACGGCAAATCAATCGAGGTGCTCAACACCGATGCAGAGGGCAGGCTGGTTCTCGCTGATGCCATGGCCTATGTCTCAAGGGAGCTGAAGCCTGATTACGTCATAGACATCGCAACGCTCACCGGTGGCTGCACGGTCGCGCTCGGAAGGTATGCCAGCGCCATATTGGGCAATGACCAAAAGCTGATTGATGCGCTTATCGCCTCTGGCGAAAATGTGTTCGAGCGGCTTTGGCAGCTGCCCCTCTGGGATGAATACAAGGATATGGTGAAAAGCGAATTCGCAGATGTGCGCAACATAAGCATCTACAATGGCGAGGCAAGCACCATAACCGGTGGTGCGTTCATCTCCAATTTCGTAGGGGATTTGAAATGGGCGCACATTGACATTGCCTCCACAAGCTGGAGCAGGGAGAGCAAGTTTTATACAAGCTCGCGCGCAACCGGGGTTGGCACGCGGCTTCTTCTTGATTTCCTAAAAAGATGATTTATTCTCCTGAAAAAGTTGATTGCATATGTCAGAAGGAAGCGGCAGCGGCTCTTCGGTGGTCGGCAAAGTAATCTCTGTGTTCATAGGTATTTTCCTTATCTCATTCGGTCTATCTGCGATTATTTCCTTTATGCTTTCCCTTGTGGATGGCACAGCCGCAAGCCCGCTTGGCCAAAACACAGTTTCCCTTGGCCTATTGAATGGAATCCATGGCTGGCTCGCGGCAATCCTTGAATATAATGGTAGCTTGAAGATTGTTTCAATCGTTTTGGGGGTTGCAATAATCGTAGTAGGGCTTATCAGGTAATCCTATGGATGTCAGGCAAAATGGCAAAAACAGCTGGCTCAACCGGAATGTGGCCTTGCTGGGGCTTATCAGCTTTTTCGGTGATTTGAGCTACGAGCTTATCACCTCCCTGCTGCCAGCATTCCTCGCGACCATGGGCGCAGGCGCGGCAATCCTGGGCATGATTGAGGGCATTTCAGACGGCGTCTCAAGCGTTGCGAAAATCCTATCAGGCTATCTGTCTGACCGTTTCAGGAAGCGCAAGGAAATTGCATCTGTTGGCTATTGGCTCAACTGTGCTTTCTCAGTATCCGTGGCATTTGCCACTTCGCCATTCATGATTCTCATCGGCAGGACAGTTGCCTGGTTTGGCAAGGGCATAAGGGGTCCTGCGCGCGATGCCATCCTTGCAGCGTCTGTTGGCAAAAAGGATTTGGGCAAGGCATTCGGCTTCCACAGGGCAGGCGATACTGCGGGCGCAATCCTGGGCCCGCTCCTGGGCATCCTGCTGATTGTTTCGCTTACATTCCAGCAGGTATTCCTTATTGCAATCATACCAGCTGTTATGGCAGCGCTGCTTTTCACATTCTTTGTCAAGGAGAAAAAATCAGAAAACAAAACTGAAGACTCGGAACCTAAAGCCGAAAGCCGTAAACTGTCATTTGCAGGCATCCCATCAAATTACAAAACCTATCTTGCTGCCATCACTGTTTTCGGGCTTGCTGATTTCTCCCACACGCTTCTTGTGTTGAGGGCTACCCAGCTACTCTCCCCGTCAATGGGCATTGCAGGCGCGGCAGCCGCAGCCGCAGGCCTTTATGCATTCAGGAACGTCATTTATGCAGGCGCTTCCTATCCCCTCGGTGCATTGAGCGACAAGATTGGCAGGAAAATGCTCATCGGCGCCTCCTATGTGCTGGCAGTGCTTGTATTCCTAGGGTTCATGTTTGCGGGCCCTGACCTGGCGATGCTGGCAGTGCTGTTTGGGCTTGCAGGGCTCTATATTGCCTCCGAGGACACCCTGGAAAGCGCCGCAGCCGCTGACATCCTCCCGGGCAGCCTCAAGGCAACCGGCTTCGGATTGCTGGGCGCTGCCAATGGCATAGGCGACATGGTCTCAAGCATCGTGGTGGGCGCACTCTGGGCTGGAGTTTCGCCCCTGGCTGCATTCGCCTATTCTGCGGTTGTTGGCTCGGCAGGCGCTTTGATGATGCTTTTTACAAAATGGGAAAAATAAAAACCCCCGCCGCCCAAATCTCCATATGAACGAAGAGCAGTTTCTCCTTAGGAATTTCTCCAAATATTACGGGAAGGCGCGCATCGATGTGGAGCGCATTGCCGAGCGCGAGTTCGGGTTTGGCAGCCGCGAGAAGAAAATCGAAGCCCGCCACATGGCATTTTCGGGCAACGAGCAGCTGCGCAACAAGCTGGTGAACGAGCCGCCGTTCTACGTATCTTATTCTGCCGCATTCTATGAGCGGCCTGATGGCAGGCCCATGGATAAAAAGGGCTGGAAATCCGCCCAGGTGATTTTTGACATTGACGCCCATCATGTGGGCGAGCTTTTTGTCTGTGAAAAATGCATGCAGTGGGCCAAGGATTCCACCTTCAGGCTGGTGGAGGATTTCCTGATGGCTGATTTCGGTCTGGGGAAAGAGGAGCTGGCAGTAAATTTCAGCGGCAACCGCGGTTTTCACGTGCATGTGAAAAACAGCGTGTTCGAGCAGCTTTCCAAGGAGGAGCGCAGGGAGATGGTAGATTACATAACCGGCACAGGTCTTAATCCAGATAGGTTTTATGTGAGAGAAACAAAACCATTGGACCCAGGTCAAGATGACAGATTACGGGAAATAACCCTACGAAAATTAAATTTGTCGTCTTCAGGGTGGGGACGAAAAATATATACTACATTAATGAAATCAGATTTTTTTGGGATGATAAAACCTTCCCGTTTGCAAATTGTAAAAAAAGCTGCATCTGGTGGTAATTGGACATTATTCTTTGATGAAATGAAGAAGAAATTTGGTTCTAAAAAAGTGGATGGAAATGTTAGCAAGCTAATTGATGTTTCTGTTAAAAAAGCCGGTGTTCAAATAAACACAGATGTCCAAGTCACTACTGACATCGGCAGGCTCATCCGCCTGCCGAACAGCATCCACGGCTCCTCTGGCCTTATTGCAAAGAAATTGGATTTCACCGCCCTCCAGCAATTCAATCCCCTGGATGATGCGGTGGTGTTCGGGGCGAACGAGCTTGAGATTGTGCCCACGGTTGACATAAAAGACGTTTACATTAAAGGCCAAACATTCTCATTTGAGAAAGACAAAAAAGCGAAAGTGCCTGGCTATCTTGCGGTTTATTTATTGTGCAAGAAGGCTGCCCGGCTGCCATGAACTTAGCTTGTTTTCAGTTCTCTTATCTTTAAGTATGTATAAACGTAATTCAAAAAAGCAACCAGAAAATAAGGCAATGCCGCCCATGGGTTCGCATCGCTGAATCCAATATAAAATCCTAAAATCGCTATCAGCTCAGGGAGTGCAATAGCTGCTATGCGGCTTGCCGGCTTTTTTAGAAACATGGGTAGGAGGTAAGCGTGATATATCACGAGGTCAACCAGCGAAAAAGCCGCCAGTATAATGGCTATCGCGGAGTGGCAGAGTACCGCCTGCTTCGCGGGCGGGTGAATGCCAATTCACTCCGCGAGAATTCGCAAGCTTTGCTTGCGAGATTTTCGCTATCAAGCGAAAACTGGATTTTCGAATGAGCCTCATACCGCCCAGCTTGCGGGCGGTTTGAATCGACCTGCTGGTCGATAGCTCAACAGCAGAGCTGTTGATGGCTCTTCGAAAAATCTGATTATCATCCCTTATTTTGCGGGCCAGTTCCACAGCTGATTCGATTTTTCTAAGCGCCTCTGGAAACTCAGCATCGGAACATTTGAATGCATCTCCAATGATTTCGCTCGCGCCTCTTTGAATCGACCTGCTGGTCGATAGCTCAACAGCAGAGCTGTTGATGGCTCTTCGAAAAATCTGATTATCATCCCTTATTTTGCGGGCCAGTTCCACAGCTGATTCGATTTTTCTAAGCGCCTCTGGAAACTCAGCATCGGAACATTTGAATGCATCTCCAATGATTTCGCTCGCGCCTCT
>MNVF01000011.1:4140-8142 GCA_001871535.1 Candidatus Micrarchaeota archaeon CG1_02_49_24 | reverse complement strand
GCTTCGCGCATAGCTCGCCGGCTGCTGCCAGCGATTGAATACTCCTGTTGGAGTATGCAATTTTGCCATTGGCAAAAAGCACAGCAACCGTTCGGGTTGCCTGTAGCTCTCGCAAACAGTTGTTTGCTCGATAACGGGTGGAACGCGCTTGCTACAGCGTCAATCTATTTTTAAGACGTGTAATCATGCTCAGCGGCGCGGCCCGCCCAGAGGGCGGGCCATTGTTGCGCTGCTGGAGGCGATGAATATGGTTAGCGAGAGCAATGAACAAATAGTTTGCGGTAAGCTGATAAGGCACGCACATTGTGTGGGGCAGTCGAATTTTCATTTGCAGTTTACGCCGGCATTCAGGAAGAAGGTATTTTTGGAGCGCAAAGTTAGGGAAGTCTGCAAGAAGCAGGTTGAGATGAAAGCAAAAGAATTTGGCTTGGCAGCATTTGCGATAGAATTTGCGCCTAACCATATGCACGTATTCGTGGGTAACTGCCGGAAATATGACGTTCCGGAGATAGTTCATGATTTGAAAGGCAGCAGTTCGTTCATTACGAGGAAGGAGTGTTCGAGAGAATTGAGTAAGTATCTTTGGGGCGATAAATTTTGGTCAGCTGGATATTTTTACGAGGCAATAGGCAACGTTACGAGTTCGGCAATCAAGTTCTATATCGAGAGACAGCAGGGCAAGCACTGGACAGAACAGGAGCTTGCGGCGTTAAAGCATATGGATGACCCACGGCAAAAGACGCTAGGCGATTTCAATTAAAGAAGACGCCATCCAACCTTCAAAGGAGGCTGGAACCTTTTTTGCGTAAGCAAAAATTGGTCCCGATTTATCGGGTGGTAGTTCACGCCTTCAATTAATTCTTGAGGTGCACCCAAATGATATATTTATATACCTAAAATGTATAAAGTTATTCATGAAAACAAAACAAATATCCATTCAACATTCGCCTACGTTGAATACCGTCCTAATGGTGGAAAAGGCGCTTCAGGAAGCCGGGGGGCTCATCAAGGTTTCGGAGCTTAAGCAAAGGCTTCCGCGAATGGTTATGCATGGCACTGTTTTGCAAATACTCGATTATCTTCAGGGAAGTGGGAAAATCCTCGTTACGACTAAGGGCGTAGTGTGGATTTACCAGCCGCCAGCTGAACTGGAACGCCTTAAGGCAGGTGGATTGGAACTATGAGCGGCGACAGGCGAGTGCAGGTCATTCTGCGAGACCAGGCAAAGGAGGAGTTTGAGGCACTTAATCAGATTGTGGGCGAACAGCAGGCTCGTGGCCAGACAAATTCGGAAGAAATGCAGCTCCTTAAATCAATCAAACAGAAGGTTGAGCTAATCAAACTAAACCCCACGGTTGGAGATAGCATCCCAAAGAAATTAATTCCAAACGATTTGGGTGTTTCAAACCTGTTCAGACTCAACCTGACTGGGTATTGGAGAATGCTCTATACCCTTGCTGGAAATCAGGTTGAAGTCATTGCATTTGTATTGTACATCGTTGACCACAGGGAATATGACCGAATATTCGGATACAAGAAAAGATAGGGTATGAACCATATCTGATTTTAACTTTTCAATGTAAAATTTCTTCATGCCTCTTTCGCCATTCTCTGAAAAATGCCGCCCCCGGAAGCTAGACGACCTCAGGGGCAATTCCAAGGAAATCGAGCAGGTGAGGGATTGGGCGCTCAGGTGGCTGCAAGAGCCTGGCATCGAGCCGCAGGCGAGAGCTATGCGCCAACAGGCGCATTCAAAGCACATGCTTGTCACAGGCCCAACCGGAGTCGGAAAAACGTCGCTTGCCTATGCGCTTGCAAATTCCCTCGGGTTCGAGGTTTATGAGATGAATACTTCCGAATCGCGCAGCCAGGCAAACATAGGCGAGGATTTGGGCATCATCAGCGTGTCTGCAACCCTTAGTGGCAAGCCGCGGCTCATTTTGATTGACGATGTGGACACCCTGGGAGGTAGCGACAGGGGCGGCCTTTCCATGGTGCAGAAACTGCTCACCAGCTCGCTTTGCCCGATTTACATGACCGCTGGCAACGCCTATGACCAGAGGCTCACCAATCTAAAGGCAAAGGTGAGTGTTGTGCAGCTGAGGCGAATCAATGCGCTTTCCATCAAGGCGAGATTAAGGGAAATATGCAAGCTGGAAAAGATGGACACCAGCGAACAAGCGCTTGATGCCATCTCTGCAAATGCAAAGGGTGACCTGCGCGCAGCCCTCAATGACCTTCAGGGAAGAAACCTGGGCTCGTTCCGCGACCTTCATGAGAATGCCTTCAATGTGCTGAAAACCGTGTTCAAGACAATGACCTATTCACAGGCGCGCTCTGCCCTATTCTCCAGCGAGACAGACCATGACATGCTGAAACTATGGTTCGAGGAGAATATCCCTGTTGAATACGAGGGGAAGGATGAAATTGCCAAGGCGTATGGCTATCTTTCAAAGGCAGACAAGTTCGATGCAAGGATAATCAAGAGGCAATATTGGGGCTTCCTGCGCTATTCCAATGATTTGATGGCATGCGGCATCGCGCTCTCCAAGCAGGCCACCTATTACAAGTTCGTTCCCTACCAGTTTCCGGTTTTTCTGAGGACGATGGGAAGATACAGGGGAGAGATGGCAATGCGAAGGGCGGTTTATAAGAAACTGAGAGCGGTGTTGCACACAAAGGATTTGGAGGGCTCGGCGGATTTGGTGAAGGCGATGCTGAGATCCATTGCATTGGATTCAAATGCGCTGGCAGAAGCAAAAAAATATTACAATTTGACCGATGAGGAAGTGGGCTGGCTGGCTGGAATAAGCGTGAGCGCGCTTGCAAATGGAAAAAAAGCCGTTGGCCAGTCCCATTCTGCAGTGGCGAAACGAGGCACTAGGCGCGCGAAAAAATGAACGGATGCCATCGTCACCTAAACGATTAAAAGGATTGGAAGCAATAGTTTTACTGAGGGAATATGATTATGAAACAATTCGTGTTATTCAACAACAAAGGGGGTGTTGGTAAGACAACGTTTATTCAGCACCTAGGTTATGCTTTAGAGAAACAGGGCAAGAAAGTGTTGTTCATAGATGCAGATCCTCAGTGTAATCTTACTTCATCTATATTTAGTGAAGATGACATAGCTCAATTTTGGAGCAGTCAGCAAAGTATATACAATACTCTTTCCCCTATTATAAGCGGCGAAGGTGACGTTAAAAAAGAACTGCTTCCTCAGCAGGTGCCAAACAGGAATATTTGGGTATTGCCTGGCGATTTGCTGCTTAGTGTGTTTGAGGAATTGCTCGCAGAAAGGTGGGTTGATGTTTTAGCTGGAAGAGAACTTGGTTTTCGTGCGACCTCAGCAATTTACCGTTACATAGAGCATTTTACTAGTGCAAACCATATTGATTATGTTCTAATAGATGTAGGCCCGAATTTAGGGGCACTTAATCGCGCAGTTTTGTTGGGGTGCGATTATTTCTTTGTGCCTATGATTCCGGATATGTTTTCACTTAGGGGGTTGAGCAATATAGGAACTACCTTCGTAAAATGGATTAGAGATTGGGATGAGGCAAAGAAACGTTTTACCGCTACACGTCCATTTAAACTCCAAAATGGCAAGCCATCCTTTGCTGGGTATCTAACTGCGCAGTTTAATATCTATCGTCAGAAGGAAACGAAGGCATGGACAACTTGGAATAAAAAAATTCCGGGTAAAATACAAAGCGATATCGTAGACAAGTTGGTGGTGGTTGATCCGTCTATGGTTGTTCAACTAAATGGTGGTGATTACAAGCTTGGGGATATGAAGAATTACCATAGTCTGGTTCCACTTTCCCAAACATCACGAAAGCCAATATTTGAATTAACTGCGCAGGACGGTGTTGTTGGAACACATGCAGACTCTGTAAAGCGCTGCGATGAAGAATATGTAGCCATTGCAAGGAAGATAATTGATAAGTTATCGTGAATTGGCAGAACCGAATGCAGCTAAGGCTGCATGCGGCGCTATTG
>MNVF01000011.1:0-4131 GCA_001871535.1 Candidatus Micrarchaeota archaeon CG1_02_49_24 | reverse complement strand
CGCTATTGAGCCATCGACACAAAGTGTCGAGCTATCGCAAACAACAGTTTGCGAGATTTTCGCGCTAGCGAAAACTGATCGACCAACAGGTCGATAGCTCAACAGCAAAGCTATTGATTGAATGCACCTGTTGGTGCATAGCTCTTGCATGCTGATACATGCTCGATGGCACTTCGTAAAATCTGATCCTAGTTAGCAAAGTTGCTGATTAAGCAATATTATTTTAACCCTAACCTGATTTTATTTAATCATGAACAGCCTGCTGCAGGTAGAAATTTTCGGAGAATCCCACGGCCCGTGCATTGGCGTGCTCATCAGGAATTTCCCCCCAGGAGTGAAAATCGATTTCAGGCAGGTGAATGCCGAGCTTGCCCGCAGGAAGCCAGGCCAGTCTGCCCTCACAACCGCAAGAAAGGAGGATGACAAGCCTGAATTCATCTCAGGCATTTTCAATGGGTGCACAACAGGTGCGCCCATAGTTGCCATTATCCAGAATAAGGATGCAGATTCATCTTCCTATGAAAAAATAAGGTGGACCCCGCGGCCAGGCCATGCCGATTACCCTGCTCATGTGCGCTACCATGGATTCAATGATTACAGGGGCGGTGGCATGTTCTCCGGCAGGCTCACTGCCGGCTATGTGATTGCCGGCGCATTGGCAAAACAAATGCTGAAAAAGGAGGGCATTGCTATCAAGGCAGAATTGGCCGAGGTTGGCGGCGTGAAGGATACGGGCAAATTCAGCAAGGTGATTCTTGCCGCAAAAGAAAGCGGGGATAGCGTTGATGGAGTTGTCAGGTGCACTGTTTCAGGGGCAAAAGCAGGCATTGGCGATGGGCGGGAGCCGCTCGATGGGGCGCTTGCCGGTGCCATGTTCAACATCCCCGGAGTAAAGGGCATCTGGTTCGGCGACACAAAGCACAGGGGCAGCGGGAACAACGATCCCTACAGGATGAAAAATGGCAAAGTTATCACTCTCACAAACCACTGCGGCGGCATATTGGGCGGCATAAGCACAGGAATGCCCATTGTGTTCACAGTGCATGTTAAGCCAACCTCCAGCATTGCAAGGGAGCAGAAGACAATCAACCTGAAAACCATGAAGGATGATGTTGTCCTGGTCGGCGGAAGGCACGATTCCTGCATTGCCGTCAGGGTGCCGGTGATTGTGGAGAGCTTGGCAGCAATCATGATTCTTGATAACCTGTTGAGGCAGAGGTAATCTAATGGCGATGGAAGTGCTTGATTCACTTAGGAAAAAGATAGACCAGCTGGACAGCCAGCTATTAGCCCTGCTGGAAAAAAGGTTTGCGTTTTCAGAAGAAATCGGCACAATAAAAAAGAAAAACAAGCTTCCAGTGTTCGAGCCTTCGCGCGAAAAGCAAATCCTGTCCTCAGTGCTGTCCAAAGCCAGGAAGCACAGGAAATTCTATGCTGCATTTTTCAATAACATCCTCTCCTACAGCAGGTTCCTCCAGCAGCCGCCTGAAGTGTGCTACCTTGGGCCTGAGGGCACCTATTCCCATTTGGCAGCCCTGGCGTTCTTCGGTGAGCACATGAAAGGCATGCCCTGCGAAACAATCGAGGATGTGTTTGACAATTATGAGCAGTTTGGCGTGGTGCCTGTGGAAAATTCCACTGAAGGGTCTGTGGCTTCAACGCTGGATTTTCTTGTGGAAAAGGATGCACCCATAGTCGGCGAGGCGTATTTGAAAGTGTCCCATTGCCTCTTGGCAAAACAAAACGTGAAGACCGAAGACGTGAAGACTGTTTACGCCCACCCGCAGGCATTGGCCCAGTGCAAGCATTTCCTCAAGGAATTGGGAGTTGAAACAGTGCAAACTTCCAGCAACGCAAAAGCCTGCACGATGCTGGACTCCAAGAGCGCCGCCATTGCCAGCGAGTTCGCGGCAACTAAATATTCGCTCTCTATCCTGAAGCGGCAGATAAATGACGTGAAGGATAATGTCACCAGGTTTCTGGTGATTGGCACCGTGCCTGCAGCGCCAACAGGGAAAGATAAGACCAGTACCGTGTTCTCCCTTCCCCACAAGCCAGGCAGCCTCCACCGTGCATTGGGCATACTCGCTGAAAAAAAGCTCAATATGACAAAAATCGAGTCGCGGCCCAGCAGATTGATGAAATGGGAATACCTATTTTACATAGATTTCGAGGGGCATGCGCAGGATAGGAATGTGAAGGAGGTGCTGGGCAGCCTGAAAGAGTATGCAACCAGCCTGAAGGTTTTGGGAAGCTATCCTGCAGCTTGACTGCAAACATGAGTGATCCTTCTAATTGAGCCTTGGTGCGTTTGTCTTCTAAGTTTGCGGCGTCTAAGCCGATTATGGCCGATATACTGACCACATAATGGGCAATCCTGGTCAGTCAACTGACCAAAAGATAGATTTTTATTCTTTTTCTTCCAAATATTATTATGGTTTCCGAAAGACTCTCCCTGTTCGTCCCATTAAATCCATGGTGGAGGACAAGTGAAGTTCCCTCTTCCTGGGTGGGCCTGTCGAGAAAGAAGTACTCGGCGGAGATGCTAAAGTGGATTGATGACGACTTCATGCAAGTGATAAGCGGAATAAGGCGTTCCGGCAAAACGACACTTATCTATCAGGTTCTTGATACTCTTATTAAAGAAAAAAAACTCGAGCCGCAGAACATCCTGTTTGTGAACTGCGACGATGTTAAAGCTCGCGAATCCTTTAATTACCTTACAGATATCGCAGAGGTTTTTGAAACGCCAGGAGAAGGCAAAAAGCTTATCGTCCTGGATGAAGTCCAATACTATGAAAAATGGGAACAACAATGCAAAAACATCTACGATACGTATAAGGGAAGAATTAAGTTTTTGATATCCGGCTCATCTGCTACGCTAAGAACAAGCAAAGACCTTCACTTTCTCACTGGCAGGATTATGCCAATTACTGTCAATCCGTTTTCTTTTGAAGAATTTCTTTGGGCAAAAAAACTCGTCTTGCCGAAAATATTAATGAATTTCGATGCTGATTACAAGAAGCTCGTTCAACTAGGTTTGGGTAAGTTTGTGCACGAGTATCTTGAATTCGGGGGATTTCCCGAAATTGTCCTTGCGGCAGCTGAAAAAAAGAATCAAATAGCGAAGGAATATCTTGACGAGGTAATCTATAAGGACATAGTGAAACTTTGGGAAATCAAGGACGTCAAAAACCTTGAGAAGGTCGCGCTGTTCCTCATGCAGAATGTGGGGAAGCGATTTAGCTACAGGAAGATTGCAGATGCCATTGGAGAGAACAAGAACACAACTCAGAATTATCTTCATTATATTGAAGAGTCGTATCTGCTGAGGCTTATTGAGTACTACGCGAAAAGTACGGCGCAACAATTCAGAAAGGAGAAGAAAATTGCGCTCGTTGACCCTGTTTTTCACACGAGCCGTTTCGGTCTGGCAAATATCGGGCCGCTAGCTGAGAACTGCGTCTACATGCATTTAGAAAATGGCGGTCTGCGCATTTTCTACTGGAAGAACACATACGAAGTTGATTTCGTGATAGAAACTCTGAAAGGAGATGTTGTTCCGATTGAAGTCAAATATCAAAACGAGATAAACTCCGAGGATTTCAAAGGGCTTCACTCGTTCTTCAAGCACTTTGAGAAGGTGAAATACGGGATAATGGTTACAAAGGACCGGTTCGAAACAGTAAAAACAAAGGATGGAAACGTAATCCAGCTTGTGCCTCTGTGGCTGTTCTTGCTGAGCTTTTGAAGAAGGTAGGAAAATGACGAAATTCTGCATCTTCTCGGATGCGCATGGAGATTTCGACCGCTTAAGAATGTAGCTCCTCAAGTGGATTGTTTTCTGTCGTGCGGCAATCTCTCATTTTATCGGGAGGCCAAGAGAATTGAATGCACCAGTTGGCGCATAGCTCGAAAAGTCCTGCGGGACTTTCCGATACCACCTGCTTCGCAGGTGGATGGATTGGCAGTGGCCTCACGAGAATTCAAGGACAACAGTCCTTGAGATTTTCGCTATCAAGCGAAAACTGGATTTGCGAATGAGCCACCGAATGCAGCGTTGCTGCATGCGGCGCTATTGAGCCATCAGGCTCAATCTGTGTACCGCCTGCTTCACAGGCGGTTGAATCG
>MNVF01000069.1 GCA_001871535.1 Candidatus Micrarchaeota archaeon CG1_02_49_24 | reverse complement strand
ATTAAAACCTGAGATAACGAGTCACGGAAGCGGACGATCAACGGCTAAAGGTCATATTCGCCGTCTATTTTTCCAAGTTCATAGCATTTATAAAGTGCATCAACTATCCATGACAAATCACGACTGAATGTAGCATCCTCCCGCTCCATAGCGTCAGATACCAGAAGGATTGTCTCTCCATTGTAGGTAATGCGAATATAACCTGCATATTTATTCCCGCTTCTATTGTTTGACGCATTAGCTTGCTCATCCTCAGTCAATTCCCCGTACTGTGGCGTTGTTACTTCCAGCATTTCACACCTCCTAATTTATGGATTAAAGATAATCAAAACCCACATAACCAATCACTCCAGCGGACAGGCAAAAGCGCCTGCCGCTGACCTCATCGTTATCTAATGGAAAAACTCTCATTAGATTTGCATTTTGGGCAACATAAATCTTTTCCTGCCTGCGCGGTTTTTGCCGTCCGCTTCAACGATTTGTTATATTTTAGTCCATAACTTCATAAAATCATTGGCACAGATATTACAAAACTCTGACAGCGTAGGCTTCCCTGGCGGATATGTCTTTAATGGGAAATATCTCTCAATGTTGTCATGGATAACCATTGCAATGCTCGCTTGATAAGACATCCAAAATCCCTTATCTTTCCTCAACTGCCATGTAAGCCATCGAACCGCTAATTTTGTAATCATTCTTTTTCCTCCTTAAAATTCATTACTCTTTTCTTCAACAAAAATCCTGTCACCCTGCATCTCAATTTTACGAATCCTTCCAATTTAGTTATTCTTCTTCTCATACCTAATCCTTTCTACGTAATCTTCGTTCAATTCTTCAAAAAGATAATCTTTTTTGTAAATTTCGTATCTCTTGATATAAGGCAGATAAATAATTTGAGACACTTCTGCCTCGCCGACACGGATCCACATTCCCTTAAACTGGACACTTTGGATCTTTTTTTCTTTGTTATGTATTGTCACTATTGCTTATCGTTATCGTATGCCTTCCACACAGGACAACCAGGTCTTTCAGGGCAGTCATCACAATATTTTCTTGTATAGGTCGTTTGTGGCTGATTCGGGCAGGGAGCGGGAGCTGAAACTTCTTGTTCTAATCTTGATTCAACAACAGGTGTAGGTTCTGGTTCGGGAGGTGTAGGTTTGGGGTTTTTTTGTCTCCGTTTCGTCACTCCTATCGTCTCGTCAGATTTTTCCGTTTGCATTTCAGGGAAAAGCTCTTGGGCAGTTATACGTCCCTCTTTCAAGGCCGTCGCCATACCACGCAAATCAACAATGTCTGATGGAGTCCACTCATCGAGCTTCCGGCCTACCTTTCCCTCCATGCGCTCTTTTGTAATTCCATACTGCCGGAAAAAATCAAAACTGCGTGCTCTGGCAATCGCGATATTCTCTGGTTTTATTCGGGTGATCTCCGCTTGAGTCGCCGTCTCGATGGCTTGCTCTAACAGCCAACTGGGCATAGCCCGGACAATAGCGTTGCGGATGGCCTTCGATTGGCCGATTTGATACACAATATCTTCGGTCCGTCCCAGGTCATCTAATCCAACGTTTTGTTTTTTTCTCTGTTTGAAAAGGCGGGGGCAGGTAAAGCCACTTTCCAGATCGATGAAGGTCCCCTTGAATTTATAATCCGATAAGGTTTCCTCTTCTTCAACATCTATGACACAATTTCCGTAGTTGCGGGCACAACACATCGCTAAATCTATGCTTGCCCCTTCTACAATGCTTTCTCTCTGTGTTTTTTTGTCCTTTACCTTCCATCGGTAATAAAATGAGGATCCAGCGAGTTTGGCCTCCGCAAGAATATTTGCCGTAAACTCACTGAACACTCGTGGTTTTTGGACTGCAACCGCCGTTACATAGGAAGTTTGCACTTTCTGGACAGCCGTCCCTCTTTGTAATATTCCTTCGCTTCTTTCTGCGACGCCGGAAAACGGGATAATACTATTCAAAACCTCTACACTCAATTCTCTTTTTTCTTCTTCCATAGTTCCCTCCTTTTGTTGTTGTAAAACGTTGTTATATCCACCTCTTCGCAGGTTGATGGCCACAGAAACGACAAGTTCTGTGATACCCACAGAAAACCTCTGAACACCAGTAACTTGCTGGGTTGGCGGGCATAAAAACACCTTTTTGAATTGCCTCGATAAACAACCTTGCCTTATAAATCAAAGCCGTATATTGATCCTCTGAGGCTATAATTTCCTGTGTCTGGTAGTCAGCCGAAGTTGATTTATTGTCTTTGCCTCGTCGGCAAATCATAATATGATATTTGAAAACTGGCTTTGTGCCTGTAATCTTCTCGTGCGCCAACGAATATAAGATGGGCTGGATTTCCTTCTCTATCTGCCCGTCAGACCACTTCTTTGCCGCCGTTTTTAAGTCATCTATCTTCGCCGTTCTTTCGATATCTATCGTGCCTGCAAGGGGCAATTCGAGGCCAATATCAACGTTAAATGGCTCTTCCACGGCTTTGGGTATTATCTCTGGTGCGATGTTTTTTTTGTAAACTTCAGCACAGCGCAGGGAGTCATTAAGCCCATCGTTAAGCAGAGTAGTTTTTTTAGATAGTTTTTCTTTTGGAATAAAAACCCCATTAGAAAATGCCTTGATATAACCGTCCCTTGTGGCGTCCTTAATATCGCTCAGGGATAAATCATTCCCAGTTTTCATCTTCTGCGTAAGGTTTACCCTGTTTGCGTAATGTAAGCCCGTCCCCCGGCCTGCGGCAATACCGGGAGGAATAATTTCAAGTTCAATATAACGGCGACGGAAACTCTCGCCACAGCGGAAAATTGAGTTTAACATACTTTGATGAATAGCTTTTATCACTAGTTCCTTTCCCCTCCCTTCTTTTTCTTGAACCCGGAGCACCAATCATTCACGCCGCTGTCGTGGCCCGTCTGCTTCCGTTCTAAACAGCGGGGACTTCTCCATTTTTTACAATTACGGCAGGTATCTACACGATCTTTGGTTTTCATCTACCATCCTTATCTCCTCCGTTCTGCACGGTTTTCCCTTGAGGTTTTCTCAAACGTCAGTAATCCCAAAGCATCAGCGGTTTTCAGCGTTACCCGCAAATGGGGATATCGCCGTTGCATCTCCTCTTTAATCTCGCGCTTGTGAACCATTTTCCGCCTGGCAGTTTCCGCTTTTTTGATTTTAGGGCCAGTCCCCTTTGGAATAGGGGGAAATTTTGTCAATGGTAATACGGCTTGCCATTTTTGGGGAGAGACTTGCACGGTGGGAATCCGAGCCATGTATAAAATCGCCTCAAGATTCCCACAGTGACGGGCGAAGGTAACGGCTGCTGGAGAACTATTCCCTGGGACATACGTTCCTGTTCGCTCCATAATAGCATAGCATAGGGAATGACCGCCCTTAATCTCTCGTATCTTGTCTGCCTGAGAGGTCATATTCTCCGGCATCGCCTCAGCGTGGATAATCCCATCCCCGTCCTGCCAGGCGATCCCCCCGGACAGCCCCGGGTCTATTGCTATAATTAGCGTCATGTTTAACCTCATCCCACCCTTATTATCTTAACCTTGAATCCTCTCAAGGTTAAGTATCCTTCCTCTTCCATTCGAAGAGGTGATCTCACTAAACTTTTAAGGCAGGTCTTAATCTCCCTCCACTTCCTCTTCCGTAATTCTTTCCTTAATTTTTTCGGTGTCATCTTCATGCCCTCCTTTCTTCTTTGTTTTCCTGTGGGATTGATTCCTGTTACGCTTTTGTAAGTCTCCTTCCGTGTCGATCATTTGCCGCATCCGAGGCTTCTCCCTACTTCCCTCTCAACATGGTTTCGTTCGAGGTGGCCATTAATTTCCTGTTCACTCAGGCCGGAAAGTCGCTCCAGTTTTATCCCGAAGGAACCTGACAAGAAATCGGCGCTTGGGGGTGGTCATTGTTTGTTCATTATATCCTTATTTTACTGCTTGTCAAGTGTTTTTTTCACACAAGGTGAAAATAATTTTCATCCCCTAACCCCCTCTAAATTTTTCCTTGACAATCCTGTAAAATCACCTATAATAAACTTATGAATAAATTTCAAGAACTTTTGGGCGATAAAAAAATCCGCCGAAAGCTTGTAGCCGCAGGCTTTAAACAAAGCACCATAACTTTGTGGAAGCAAGGGAAAAGACACCCTTTAATATCGAATGCACAACGGCTTTCTATTCTTTTGCGCATCCCAATAAAAAGCATTCCCTGGACGTCTATGTGCCCGTG
>MNVF01000041.1 GCA_001871535.1 Candidatus Micrarchaeota archaeon CG1_02_49_24 | reverse complement strand
CGAAAATCTCAAGGACTGTTGTCCTTGAATTCTCGTGAAGTTGGCGTTTGGCATTCATCCCCGCCCGAAGGGCGGGGTATTCTGCCAACTTCACGATAACAACTCGTTCCATAGTTGTTTAGATAGCCAGAGTTGTTCCTGCAATTCCTTCGCCTGTGCTTTACTCGGATACAAACGGAATTTATATGCCCTCATAGCACTGCTTTCCTTACGCTTATTTTTAAACTTTTTCTCCATACTCTGCCAGTCAACCTCACTGTATCCAAATGCTGTAGCAGGCGCGTTCTACCTGCTGAAGCAGGTAGTGTTAGCATCCTAATTCTTTTATAAATTCTCCTAACAGTATAAGATATAAACGATATGGGTTAAATGGTAAGTTTTATGGTTGTAGTCAAATACCTGGGCCATGCGGGCTTTGAGATACGCTATGGTGACACAAAGGCATTCATCGACCCCTTGGGAGTATTTGCCATGCACGGGGAGTCCCGCCAGACGCTCAATGTGCTGGCCCACCCGGAGGAGGTCAAGCACCTTGACATGATACTCATTACCCACGAGCACCCATCCCACTGCGACAAGAAGACTGTGGAGGAGCTGGTGGAGAAGAACCAGTGCTATGTGGTGGCACCCTCGCCAGCCCTGGCAACCCTTGGCATAAACGAAAAGCTGAAGGTCAAGGTGCGCGCAGGAGACCGGTTCGTGCTCAACGGTGTGGACATCGAAGTGCTCAATGCCTACCATCCGAAATCAGATTACCCCGTCGGGTATATCATAAGGAAGGAAGGAAGGAGCATACTCCACACAGGAGACACCTATGCGTTCACCGCCCTCTCAAGGATAAAGGCAGACCTGCTGCTGGTGCCCATAGGCGGCGGCGCAGTCATGGACCCCATAGGCGCCCACACACTGGTCAAGGAGATGAAACCAAAATACGCCATACCGATGCATTATAATACCTATTCGCGGATAAAGCAGAATCCGGAAGAGTTCACAGAGGGGCTTGGCAGCAGCATCAAGCCCATAGTATTGCAGCCAGGGCAGGTATTTGAGTTTTGAGTTACGGGTTTCGAGTTTCGGGAACTATTACCCGGAACCCAAAACTCACAACCCGAAACTGCTGAGGCTTCGTCAGGTGTCTAACTACATATCCCTAGAGTGTTCTCTATGTATAAACTGAAATGCATTGGCTGCGGAAAGGAATATGATGAGAAAGAGACCTGCACGGTCTGCCTTTCCTGCAGGAATCCCCTGGACATAGTCTATGATTATGACAAGCGGCTTGAGAAATTGGACGTGCGCACGCTCAAGACAGCCGAGATATGCGCAAGCAAATACATGTCTTTTTACCCAATAAAGGATTACCGGAAGCTTGTGACGCTGAATGAGGGAGGAACGCCCCTCTATGATGCATTGAGAATAAACAGAAAGGTTAATGCTGATGGCAGCGGAGAGCGTGGAAAAAATGGCACTGGCAGCACAAGGCTTTTTCTCAAATATGAAGGCGCAAACCCCACCGGCGCGTTCAAGGACCGCGGCTCCATGATGGAATTGAGCAAGGCAGCCGAGCTTGGCGCAAAGGCGGTTTGCTGTGCGAGCACCGGCAACATGGCCGCCTCAGTATCTGCCTATGCATCCAGGGCTGGCATACCGTGCTATGTGGCAGTGCCTGACACGGCCCCCTCTGGCAAACTGGTGCAGATACTCTCGTATGGCGCCAACCTGCTCAAGGTCAGGGGCACCTACAATGACGCGGCAAGGCTGGTGGAGGCGCTCTCAAATAAATTGGGGTTCGTGCTTACCGGGGACTATGCATTCAGGGTTGAGGGGCAGAAATCGCTCGCCTATGAACTGGCCGAGCAATTGAATTTCAAGGCGCCTGATTATGTCATTGCCCCAATGGGCTGCGGCACCAATATCTGGGCAATATGGAAAGGGTTCAGGGAGTTCAGGCAATTCGGGCTGATTGACAAACTGCCGAGGATGGTTGGAGTGCAGGCAGCTTCCTGTGCGCCAATTGTGAAAGCATTTAATGATGGCAGGGAGGTGATGCCCATAGCAAAGCCATATACGATTGCAGGCGCCATCAACATCGGCGACCCGCTTGACGGCAGGAAAGCGCTTGCTGCGCTCAGGGAAAGCAAGGGCTATGCGTTTGAGATTGAGGATGACGCGATGCTGGAGGCGCAGCAGATGATTGCGCGCCAGGAGTCGGTGTTCACTGAGCCGAGCGGAGCCGCATCGGTTGCTGCCTACCAAAAATTGCTTGACAGAATAAACGGCTCCGGGGAGGAAGCCACGGTGGTTTGCGTGCTCACTGGGGCAGGGCTGAAGGATATCGGGTGCGTGGCGCCGCTGTTTGCGCCTCCCACGATTGAGCCGAACCTTGAGGAGGCTGAACGGTATATCACGAAGAACCTGTTCAACCTGAAATCGCCAATAAGCAGGAGCGTGAGGGAAACAAAGCTTCCTGTGCTTAAGACAACCGGCGATGTGGCAAAGCTCGTGAAGGAGAAGTATGGGATTGTGCTGGAGCAGCGCGAGCTGCAATATGCCCTTGGGATGGTTGCTGATTTCGCCAGGAAGGGAAAGCCCGCCACTGTTGATGACTTGAAGGCGATTGTGGAAGAGTCCATGGGCGCCATGCAGAAGAATGTCCTTGAAGTGATTGACTTTGAGGTGCGGAATTTTGCCCACAGGGAATCCGAAAGCAGGGTGAAGGTGAGGTTCAATGGAAAAGAGCATGTGGTGGAGGGCAGGGGCGACGGGCCAGTGGATGCCGCCATCAATGCAATCAGAAAAATAGTAAAGGACGGGTTTACACTCATTGACTACAATGTTGGGATTTCCAGCGGCGGCACTGATGCCACGGTGGGCGTGACAATCACATTGTCTGACGGAAATGGTAATCGCGTGGTCGGAAGGGGCGCATCCCCGGATATTGTGAGCGCCAGTGTGAAAGCTTTTGAGAATGCGTTTAATGTCTTGTTTTATAAGAAGGGATAGCCGGCATAATCAATAAGACTGGATTTTCAATTCTTTGATGCGCGCAAAATGCTTCACATTTGAGGTTATAAGCACTTCATCTTCGCAAATTGCTGCTGCGGCAATCATGGCATCCAGAGGCCCGATATCCAGGCCTGCATCCCTCAGCTCCTTATAGATTACGCCAGCCCGCTCTGCATGGATTGGGCCGAAGGGGAGAATGCCAAATGCCTGCACCAGCATCTTTCTTTTTTCATCTATGCCCGGGGGCGAGCCGGCCGAAAGCTCAAACAATACAACTGCGCTCAGCATAAGCCGCCCGCCTTCCTTCCCGGCCTTTTCAACTGCGCGGATAGCACGCGGATTGCCCTTGCCGACGTCTATAACGGTGGTGGTGTCTAGGAGTGCCATTTCCTCACTTTTGCCGATGCCCTCAACTGCCTGACGCCCTGCTCCAGCTGCCGTGCCTCATTTTCTGAGAGGATGCCTGCGACTTCTGAAACCCGTGCGGTTGCGCCGCCCAGCCTGAGCACCGCTGCGGAGAAGCTTTCTTCACCCTTTTTGAGGTGTTTGAGCAGCTCGTAGGCTTCCAGTGAAAGGCTGATGTTTTTGTATGCCATGCATATATGTATGCATACACAGATATATAAATATTTCTCTGGTGTTCTTCATTAATTCCCATCCTTTGCAAGCCATTGAGCCTTTCTTTTGATTTCGCCTGCGGGCTTTTCAGATGCTCCTGTTGGAGCATATCTCGACGCCTGCTGGCATCGATCGCCAACTGGCGAAAATCTCGGCGACTGTTATCGCCGATTGAATGCTGCTGATGCAGCATAGCTCTCGCATGCTGATACATGCTCGATTGAATCGACCTGCTGGTCGATAGCTCAGCAACAAAGTTGCTGAAAGCTCGTGGGCATTGAATCTGCTGTTGCAGATAGCTCGACAGCAAAGCTGTCAAAAGCCCACGAAACCCTCGGGAAAGAAAAAGGTAAATGAGATGGTAATCAGATTTTCCGAAGAGCCTCTCTCGCTGATGCGAGAGACCCTGCACAAGGTGCAGGGTATGAAGGCTCATTCGGAAATCCAGTTTTCGCTTGATAGCGAAAATCTCAAGGACTGTTGTCCTTGAATTCTCGTGAAGTTGGCGCTTGGCATTCATCCCCGCCCGAAGGGCGCCGTATCTCTGCCGACTTCACGATGAATTGAAAGTTGCCGATGAAT
>MNVF01000064.1 GCA_001871535.1 Candidatus Micrarchaeota archaeon CG1_02_49_24 | reverse complement strand
TTTACACAAAAGAGATGCGAATTTTGCCGAGGGCAAAATTGAATGTACCCCAGGCACATCAGATGCTCCTGCTGGAGCATATCTCGTGAGCATAGCTCACGATAGCTTGACAGCAACGCTGTCAATGGCACCGCATCGATGACAACAGTCGTCGAGATATGCACCATGAGGTGCATCTGATGCGCGAAGCGCATTTCGGGAGTTCACGGAGAGAAAAAGTATAAATATTTGCTCGCAGTTTATCGGATTATTTACAGATTACCACAAGCAGCAAAAATCGATGGTGCGAACTAGAGATAAATCGGATAGAAAAATTTCCACAATGGTGATTTTGACGGAACGGAATTGGAGAGTTTGAGAACCAGAATGAGATGCGAGGTCTTCGGTGAGCAACCGCGAACCGATACAGACCGAAGCAGATCTTCAGGTTCTCAAATGGGTGAGGGAGGGTAGAGTGGTTATTTGTGTGGGTGTGGGAGGTTTGGTCCACAAGCAGAATGGGTGTATAAGCCACTCTACTCCTCTCTATTATACAATGAGTAGGACGGCACGGGTCTGTTAAGGCCCGCGCCATACATCTTGTCGTCACATTGGGTTTTGTCCTTTTTCTTCCCGAAGCTTCTTTTTCGGAAAAAAGAAGGGCTCGTTTGCACATATACCTTTCTTTTTCCCGAGGGTTTTCGTGAACCTTTGGTTCACGAGCTTTTTGCCATCTGGCAAAATCCAATCCTTTCTGTGAAAGAAAAAGGCTCGCCGCCTTGCCAGCGTTCGGACACATTTGCTGCTTATGTTGCCTTGAAAAATACTTTGCGCCCAACCTGCATTTTCTCAAGCACGCCCTGCTTGCAAAGCCTGTTAAGCCGCGCACTGGCTGCGTTGGTCCCCCTGTAGTTAAAGCGTTTCTGTATTTCCTCAGCGCACATATGCCCCTTTTGCTTAATGCATTCGAGTATTCGCTGATCGATATCCGGAAGGAGCGTCTCTTCGCTTCCGCCCTTGCCCGCCGGGAGCAGTTCGAGCCGTTCTATCCTCTTCATCAACTGGTCAAGTTTTTGGACCAGTGTCAGGAAGAGCTTGTTGGTGTGCTCGCGCTCTGTTTTTGAGGTATACAAAAGCGATGCCAGCACGACTGGGTCACGGAGTTTGTCTCCTTCCCTGCCGAGCTTGGCAAGCAATGCATCCACGGACTGGACGGAATCGGAATCCTTAAAAGATTCACCTTCGAAAGTTGATTTGTTGTCCATCAAAATCACCTATCAACTTCACAACAAATGTTGTGAATGCTTCTGGTGCACCATCATAAAAATATTGCGATGATGTCATGCATGTATCATGGTTATGTCATGATATTATCATGATACTATTTTTAAATGTTGTGGTGGCTATTTTTGCTTAATTCGATTCTAACAACAGAACGCCTCGCATTCGACATAGTGATTGGAATGTTTTTAATCATCTTTGGCACATAAGTTATTCTGCATAATCAGGGGGAAACGGAAAATGAAAGATACGCTCATCAAGAGAAAGGAAGTTTTGGAGTATCTCTATCTGCTTAAGGAGCGGCTCGCAGCCAGGCTCAAGGAAAAGCTAGGCAGACCTTCCAACGGAAACCTGAATGATTTCGATTTCTTTGATAAGCACTTCAAGAACCAGTCATTCTTCATGATAATCCCCGGGCTGGCAGAGCTTGATGACAAGATTGAAAATGCAACTCCGGGAAATGCCAAAGCATGCATAGACGGCATTAGGAAACTTTATCAGAAGAGGCAGGCTGTCGCGGACCTGAATTTTATCCTGAATAAATTAGAGCCTGCCCAATTGGCCAAGCTTACGGAAACAATGGCACAACTGCCTGCCGTGGCCCCAGAGGGAGAGACAACAATGGCACAACAATCAACTGCCCCGGCAGAATTCCTATTGGCCCATAATTTTTCCGAGGGTGAGATGAAGCTGCTTGGGCCCCTCTTCACCAGGCTCGGCCTGAAGTGCACATCCAAAGGGGAGGGAACGATATTGCTCCAAAAGGATGGCAATGATGTGGACTCAGACCGCAGCGAATACCAGCACCTATCTGACAGTGGCGAGTTCGTATGGATAGATGAGGCGAAGAAGAATGATTTTCTGAAAAATGAAGAGGAGATTGCTAAAATCAGGAGAGAAATTATTGCGCTCACTACAATCCATCAGGCAAAGGAGTTTGATGAGAGTGAGAAAAAAAGGTATGAGGAACTGCAGAACCTTTACATCGGGGCAGTTGACGGGAAAAAGGAATTCGTAAGCGAGAGCAATATAGTTGGGATAATAATGCCGAGAAGGGAACTGCTTCTTGAGAATGACCCGGCGCCTGCTGCAGTGGAAGCCACCGCTGGCAGGCTAGAACCGCAAAAAACAGGGCAACCGACATCCACTCCGGATTCAAAACAAAATGCTGCTGCAGCTGCATAATTAGAATTTTCAGGGTTTATCCGAATTAGTAAACCCGCATTTTGAGGAGCCGCCCTGCAGGGTAGAACACACGCTGCAGAAATGCTGGGCAAGCGCATCCTTCGAAAGTGTGCTGTCTGCAAGCTTTTTCGCGGTATCCTTCAGGAAGGAAATGATTTTGTCATTGCCTGAAAAAGCGCTTGTTTTTGAATCATATTTGCCTGAGAGGTATTTGCTCACCGCAGCCTGGGTGATGCCAAGCTTTGCAGCAACCTCAACCTGGGTCAGATGATGGTCTTGTATGAGGCTCTTGGCCACCCATGCGCGCATGGCAGGCAGATAGTGCTTAACTAGGATTTCGCAGGGCAAGAGAGGATCCATAACCCTGTTTTATAACTCAGGTGTATAAAAAACATACAGTGAATAATGAACGACGGGGAACCTGCATGCCTCATTTAACTTCGAACCGTTCTCCCACCGATGGCGCACAGGCATCGTAGCCCATGCCGCTCAGCTCACTGGCGAAATTCACGCAGTCATCGCCATGCACCACAAAGATTCGCTCGGGCGCGCACTTGTTTATGTATCTGAGGAGGTCGTCCCTGCCGGCATGGGCAGACAGGTCCAGGTAATCCACAGGGGTTTTCACCCTGAACTCCGTTTTATCAAGGGTAATTGTCTTGGTCTCAAGCAGCTTGCGACCGTTGGTGCCATCAACGCAATGGCCGGTCATCACAATGCGCGAATTTTTATTCAACCTCGGGATGTAACTAAGCGCCGGCCCGCCCTCAAGCATGCCTGCGGTGGTGATTACAATGCCGCCCCTTGCGAGTATTTTTGCCCTGTCATTGGGCTTTTTGATATATGTGACATTGCCCAGGGCAGATTCATATTTGCCAGGCTCGCGCATGAAATCCGAGTGGCTGAGGGCGATTTCGCATGCCTGTATGGCCATGCCATCCAGGTAAACGTTGTCAAACATGTGGAGCGCGCGGACCAACTCCTGTGCCCTGCCTACTGCAAATGCCGGGAGGAGTAGGACACCACCCTTTGAAATGGTTTGTTCTGCAATAGCAATGAGCTTCTTTTCCAATTCATGGCGGGGCGGATGTGGCCTGTTGGAATAAGTGCTCTCGGTTATGAGCGTATCGCAGCGCACTGGCACGGCCTTTCTGTGCATAAGCGTGTCCTCATATTTCATATCACCAGTGTATACGATGCGGTGGTGTGCATATTCTATGAGGGTTACCATGGCGCCGATGATATGTCCTGCATCGTAGGCAGTAATTTTGTTCCTCTTGAAATTGAGCGGCTTTTCGTATTCGAGGCGCTTGATAAACCCGAGCGCCTTGGCAGAGCTGGTTTTCTTATAGGGGGGCGTGCGCTCGAGCTTCTCGGCATCACGGAAGAGAAGGCCTGCAAGGTCGTGGGTGGGTGCAGTGGCAAGCACCTGCACATTGTAATGGTCAAATATCCTTGGGAGATAGCCTATATGGTCCAGGTGGGCATGGGAGATAATTACCTTGTCCACATAGCCCACTGGCTCAAGGGGAAAGCTCGGCGGCTGGCCCTTGCGATTGATTTTGATGCCATAATCGAATAGGAATTTGGAATCGGTCTCAAGGAGGATGGCGCTCCTGCCGACCTCTCGGGCAGCACCTAGAAAGGATAGGGATATCATGCGTAAAATATCAAATGCATAATTAATAAAACTACTGCGGGATGAATAGCATAATAGAATCAGATTTTGCGAAGAGCCATAGAGCATGTATCAGCATGCGAGAGCTATCGATGACAGCAGTCATCGAGATTTTTGCCAACTGGCGAAAAACCAGCAGGCGATCGATGGCTTTGCCGTCGAGCTATCGTGCAACAGCACGATTCAATCGGCGACAACAGTCGGCGAGCTATGCTGCAACAGCAGCATTCAATCG
>MNVF01000101.1 GCA_001871535.1 Candidatus Micrarchaeota archaeon CG1_02_49_24 | reverse complement strand
GAGAATTTTCCGAATGAGCCTTCATACCCTGCACATTGTGCAGGGTCTCTCGCATCAGCGAGAGAGGCTCTTCGGAAAATCTGATGTATATATATTAAATTGAGATATATGGATAGAGCGGCTTTGGCGCTGAATCACACAAACCGCATGCACAACATGCCGGTAGGAGACGTCAAGGACTCGCTGAAAATGTTCCTGCTGTGGCACTGCAAAGATGAGCATTATGCCTATGAAATTATCGTGAAGTTGGCAGTGGGCGCATCAGATTGTTTATGTCAAGGACGGGGCAATAAAAAAAATCATGAACAAAGAATGAGCATAGTCAGAAAACCCAAAACTCGAAACCCGTAACTCGAAATATCAGATTCGATAATGCCACCAATCCTATCCAAACTCTTAAAAAAGTAATTCAAGTTATCTTAACACTAGTGATTGGTGGCTCCATGGGTTTTCTCGATTCGATAATGGGCAAGAAAAAGCTTAGTGAGGAAGAGATGCAGGCAAAGGAAGACATGGAAATGGTTTCCAGTGAGGAAAAATACAAATCCTATGTGCAAGACCAATCTGTTTCTCAGGGAGCCGATGGCATGCTGAGCTCCAGCAAGGTAGCCATTGACGTTGACAAGCTCAAGGCGCAGGTTGAGGCGCTCAAGGACATGCGCGCTGTTTACGATGAAAGGTTCACCAAGCTCAACCAGGATGTAGGCGAAGCCAAGGCAATGATTCTAAATACCGAAAAGGACATGCAGGACACCAAGCAGAAGGCCGAGGTGGCCTCGGCGCTTGTCCTGACCGTGCAGCCGGAGAACCTGATGAAGGATGTCAAGCTCCTTGAGGCAAAGCTTGGCGAAAACAGGGCATACATTGAAAAAATTGAGAGCTACCAGGCCAAGATGAACGATGAGATGCGCGAGCTTCGCGGCAAGCTCGGGGTATTCCGTGGCCTTGATGCTGTGAAGGAGCTGGCAGACGAAGTAAAGAAAGACCTCTATGCGCTCAAGAAGACCCTGACAACCATTGAGGCGCATGCCGACAAGGTTGGCTACATTTACCTGGATTTCCAGAAGAAGTTTGCCAATCTTGACCAGGTGTTCACATCAGTGGGCGAATTGAGGGAGGAGCTTGCCAGGCTCGCAAAGGACATCAGCCTTGTCAAGGTCAAATCCGGCGAATATGCGAACAAGGTTGACCTCACCACATTGCGCGACGATATCAAGGTCAAGATGGAAGCCCTTGACACCTACCTTAAGACGCTGGACCAGCTGCACAATGAAATTGATGATTATGTCGACAAGAAGCTGGATGTGGAGAAGAGGAGCCTTAATGAAATGATGGCCTACATCCAATCCTACGCAAAGGACATAGAAAAATACCAGAGCACTGTTTCCGAAACGATAAAGGATGCAAAATCCAGGCTGCTTGAGGAGCTTGAGAAATACCAGGTTGACTCCACAAAGCTCCACGGTGAGCTCAAGCTGAAGTTCGGCCAGGCACATGAGGGGCTCATAAAGGAGACCACTGAAATGCGCACTGAGCTTGACGAGCTTCGCGTCAAGGCAGGCAGGCAGGCAGACCGCCAGGAGATGCTCAACTACCAGCGGGACATAGCCAACCGGATCATCAAATTCGAGGAGGCTGTTTCAAAAATGTCTTTGATTACCGAGTCCATTGATTCCAGAATCGACCGGGTGGCCAGCGAACGGCTCAGGGAAGCGCTCAGGGGCTACCAGAAAGAAAGTTCAGCCGACATCTCGGGTGCTGTCAGGCGCGTGGGAGATGTTGAAAAGAGCGTCAAGGCAATCTATTCGCTGCTGGGTAATATGCCCACCAAGGATGATTTCAGTGCCCTCATGGACAGGTACACATCAATCAACAAGTTCGAGCGCAACCTTAGGGACATGAAATCAAACATCCAGCTCATTGACAAGCAGGTACAGCTCAGCGAGGACAAGCTCAGGAGATATGTGGATGCCCACTATGGCGAGCTGGCAGGCAAGCCGCCCAGGCAGCAGCAGGCTGAAAATGCCCGCAGCGAGGATTAGGGTGAATGCATCCTTTTTTATAAATAATCTGTTTGATAGTTATCATGCTAGAGATTCGGCTCCAGTTCCTGGGTGCGCTTGATTCCTATATAGCCATTCCCCTCGTGGTTGCCCTTGGGCTTATTTTTCTCCATCTTCTTTACAACCTCCTGCGCTTCCTGATGGATGCCCTAAATTCCATGAGGGACGGCGGCTCGCCGCTGGCGCCCCTGCGGGAATATCTCCAGTCAGACAGGAACTGCTGGCGCTACCTTGCAATCTCATTTGTCCTGTTCATAATGGGCTTCGTGCTCTATGTTTACCTGGATGCGCCCACGCCCACCCTTTCAGATATGCTCCGGAAGCAGGACTATTTTTCCCAGTTGGTGAACCTGAAGGCGTTCTCCATGATATTCTTTGTTTCAGCATTCATGATATTCTATGCAGGGCTGAAGGACATTGTGAAGATGATGCTCTACACCACCGACACTGTAAGCGACAGCGATATCCAGCGCAGGCTCAATGAGGTCGCATCCATGTCCCTTTCCAGCATGACCCAACAGCCCCAGCAGGAGAACACCCAGGCAATGGCCGCATTGCAAAACCAGCTTGAGGCCATACGAAGCAAGGTTGACACGCTGGAGCCCGCTGCAGTGCTCCCAATGATAGAGCTGATGAACAAGCGGTTGGGCGAGCTATCCAGCCAGGGTTCCAAGGCAGTGGGCGCAGTGGAGTTCAAGCAATTGTCAGACGAGCTTGTGCGATTGAGAGGAGAGGTTGAGCATACCTCTGACAAGGAAGCCATGGGTGCATTGCAATCGCAGCTGGGTGTGATACGGGCGAAGATAGATTCACTGGAATCCAGGGATATAGACGGTGTGATAGAGCTGATGAACAAGCGGTTGGGCGAGCTATCCAGCCAGGGTTCCAAGGCAGTGGGCGCAGTGGAGTTCAAGACACTTGCAGATAACCTGTCCACCCTGAAGGGCGAGGTGGGGCAGCTTATGAAAGCATCAGAATCCTCAAGCACAACTAAATCAATGCTGGAGTCCATGAGCCAGCAGGTGAGGGAGCTTGCCGAGCGCACGCCCCGCGCAGGCAGCGAAGGCATCAACCGTGACGAGTTTAACGAATTGAACCGGAATTTCGCTAAATTTTCCGAATCCATCACCCCTCTCCTTTTCAACAAGCAGGCAGGCGTAAAGGATGAGGTCAAGGCTCTCCATGAGCAGCTCAGGCAGCTAGCCACCCGGAATGTTGAAGGCGCCAAAGTCAGCCAGGATGATATGAAAAATCTCGCCTCACGCGTGGACAATCTCACCACCCAGCTTTCTCCTGTGCTGAGCAGCATGAAGGAGCGGACCGACTACAGGCAGGATCTCACCCAGATGATGGCCAAGCTCAATTCCTTCATGAAAGACATAGATGAAAAGGTCAAGCCAATCACCGAATTAAGGGAGGAGATTCAGGAGAAGAAGCGCAAGGAGGTAGTGTTTGACAGAAAGGCGGTGGAGGAAATAATAGGCGCCAAGGCAGCGGATGACAGCATAGTATTCAGCACGGTATCGGGCAATGTGCTCTATTCAAATCTCCCGCCCCAGAGCAACAAGTTTGTCATCGCGGTGATGGTCGGCAGGATGCTCGCCAGCTCCGGCATGCTTTCCAGGGTGCTGGTCAACAAGGACATGGACCACCTCCAGCTCATCACTGAAAGCTCCCGTGCCATCGTGCGCGTGAGCAGGGAATCCTGGATTCTTGTGATAAGCAGGATGGAGAAGGATTTTATGCAGACAATTGACAAGAGCGCCAAGCTCCTTGAGGAGGTCAATGCCGCAGCAATGCACCTTAAGGAAAACCAGGCCGCGCCGACGCCGTTCACCCAATCCACTTTCCAGCCCTCTGCTCCATCACCCCCCACAACCCCTCCGGACCTTTCAGAACTGGATGACAGCGACTGAGCCATGAACACTCCAAGGGCTAAAGCCCCTATAGGATGTTCTCCGGCTTTAGGTGGGGGCATTCCCACTGGGTGCGCTTCGTCAAGTGAAACCTGCGACCCAGACCTTTTGCAAACATGTCGAAGCGACCGAGACCCACAGGATGTTGCGTGGTCGTCTCGGCTTAGGTTTTGCTCATCGGCAGACCCAAGTGGCAAAACTCGCTTCAACATGTTTGAGCGACCCGAGCCTTCATGGAATTGTCCTGTGGCTCGGGCGTCGGTGCTCCTACTATGTGCAATCTCGGAGCACTCGTTCCGAAAGGTCTGCGCACCCTT
>MNVF01000085.1 GCA_001871535.1 Candidatus Micrarchaeota archaeon CG1_02_49_24 | reverse complement strand
AGTTTTCGCTTGATAGCGAAAATCTCGCAAGCAAAGCTTGCAAATTCTCGCGGAGTGAATTGGCATTCACCCTTGAAATTTTGGAGCGACCAGGGTAGTAAACTGCCCTGGCATGGCATTGAGCAAACAAGAGTTTGCGAGAGCTATGCGCCCGCAGGCGCATTCAATCGCCTATCAAAGTGAGATAATATATGCGATGCTCGCTCCGAAGTTTCACCGCGAAGCGGGCGGTATTCTGCCAATTCACGATAACTCACTGGAATAGTTCTCCCGTTGTCTTTGCCCTGACGGGCTTCTCCGTCTTCAGCCTGTCAAGGGTGCTTTCAATGAAATCCTGTCGGAAGGAATCTCCGAGCTGCTCTTTTTCAAAAAACAATAATGCGGCCCTTACGGCTTCTGTTTTGCTTTCCGCGATTCCTGCCCGTATCATCCTGTCAACAATCTCTTCGGGCACTCCGCGCAGTTTCAGGGTAATGTTCATGTACATATTTAGTATGTAATACATATATAATTATTATGTTTGCTCGGGATTTGCAATCACAGCTCCCTGAACCCCTTCTTCCCGACAAGCACGGTCCGTTCGTATCTCACTCCAAACTTTCCATTTCCGCCATCTAATCCGTATGCAGCCGGCTCAATTGCAAGCACCATGCCAGGCAGGAGCCTCATTGGCTTGATTCTCCTGAAATTAGGGTATTCATGCACCTGGAGCCCTACCCCGTGGCCCAGGGAATGGGGCAGCTCCGGCAGCTTCCTCTTCCTGAAACAGGATTTGGCGAATTCATTCACATCCTTGGTATTCCTGAAATCAGGCGAATTGTCGATTATATCGTAAAATATGTTTTTCACTTCTTCATATGCCGCAAGCTCAGGTTTGCAATTGCCAGGAATATAGCATTCTGTCAGGTCAGAACAGTAGTTTCGCCAGCGTGCGCCCAGGTCAATGAGCGCTGGAAGCCTGCCTTTCCTGGTGTCAGTCGGCACTGAATGGGGAAATGTAGTGTGGATGCCGAATGCCACAATGGGCTCAAATGCGATATTCGCATGGTTCCTGGAAAAAAATTCAAGGAGCCAGAAATAGGCCTGCCGCTCGCTTTTGCCGCCAAGCTCAAGCTCTTTCAGCGCCTGTTTCGCCAGCTGCACCGCCTTCCGAATCAGCCGGATTTCCTCATTGTCCTTTACCATCCTCTGGAGCAGGAGCGTTTCAGAAGCATTGACCAGCTTCAGTTTCCCGAACCGCCGCAATGCAAGCCTGTTCCGTGTGCCTAATTTGTCAACCTCAACAGCCAGGGTGCTGATATGTTTTTTTTTCAAAATTTTCGAGACGGTTTCGGCCAATGCCCTTGATTTGTTTTTGTTCGCAGATGAGGGCGGCGGAGTCACGATCGCCCCAAATCCCTGGTATTCGGCATATTCGCGGGCCATCCTGCTGGTGATTATGGTTTCGGAATCCCGCGTGAGGAGATAGTATGAGCCGTCGACCGATGCGCCCGTGAGGTAATGGAAGTTGGGCTCGAACTGGGCGAACGTGCAGATGAGCACTGCCTCGTGTTTTTCAAGCAGCTCATTTTTTCTTTTCTTAAAGTCAAATCCCATATCCTGTTTCACACGGGTTTAAAATATATTTATTGCCCCCGTGAAATATACAGGTATCCTGATGAAAATCGCCATGTTAGGTCCATTTGAGCATCCTCCCAGGGAAGGCGGGGTTGAGCGCCATGTGCACTACCTTTCGGAAAACCTGGAGAAACTTGGAGTGGAGATTGAGCGGCATAGTTGGAAGGCAGGCAGCAGCAGTGCCGGCGTCTCCGGCATAACGAAAATCAGTTTGCCATGCCTGGGCGGATTGTTTGCAAAATCAGATGCTGATATCGTTCATTTGCATTCAACCGCAATAGTATTCTCTTTGTTGTCAGGGCTGGGCAAATTCAGAAAAAAATCTGTTGCCACCATCCATTCATTCTATCACCCTGAATATGAATCTTCATTTAGGATGAAAACCGTTGTGTCCGCATTGAAGCTGCCCTATGTGCTGGCATTGAAACGGATACCAAAGCACATTGCAGTAAGCGGTTTCATGAAGGATGAGGCTGCCGGTCAGGGCATAATTGATGCAGAGGTCATCCCTAACGGCATACCGTTTGCCGAATTGCAATCTGTCAGGCCAGCCGCCGAATACGAATCAGACGTTGTGTTTGCAGGCAGGTTCTCTGAGCAGAAAGGTATTTTTGATTTCATCGAGGCGCTTGGCAGCTCAAATTTGCGCGCGGCAGTGGCAGGCTATGGTGACCCATCCATCGAGAGGAAGATTGCAGGCCTATGCGGGAAGGCAGGCATCCGCTGCCACATCCGGCCAGCCACGGAAACAATGATGCAGGTAATCAAATCTGCCAGGGTATTTGCATTTCCCTCGAAATACGAGCCCTTTGGCATAGTGGGCCTTGAGGCGCTTGCACTTGGAAAGCCGGTTGTTGTCTACAAGCAATCCGGCGGCCCGCTTGACTATATACTGGATGGCGTGAATGGTTTGGCGATCGGCGCAAATCCAGGGGCATTGCGGCAGGCAGTCGCATCATTGCTGAAAAATGAAAGCATGCTGAAAAAGATGTCTTCAAATGCATCCGCGTCTGCAAAGAAATTTGATTGGGCGGACATTGCGCAGGAAACAAAGGCATTCTACGAAAAAATCAATAGTTAGTGGTTAGTCAGGTGCGGCCATCTAGATTTCAATGCCAATTGGAGTTTCCCGGCAGCCTGCCTGAAATAGGGGTCCTCAATATTCAGGTGCTCCTTCTCAAAAGTCGTTTCAGCCAGCCTGGCATTCTGCTCAAGGTTTGACAGTATCTTCTGGGTCTTCGCTACCCACTCATTCTTGTTTGCCGGGTCGGCAATCCATTCGGCAGGCAGGTAATCCGATGTGCCAACCCCCCTGGAGGCGAGCACTGGGGTCTGCGCGCTCAGCGCCTCCACCACAACAAACCCTATTGGGTCCCTGAAGGCAGGCTGGACCAGGAGCTTTGCATTTGCCAGATGGCCATAGATATCATCCGATTTCTCCACAAACTGGATTAGCTTGACATTCCCGAGCTCCCCGGCAATTGCCGCAACCTTCTCAGCCAACTGGCCTTTCCCAATCATGACGAATTTTTCATTCCTGAACTGCCTGGCAAGCTCCAGGAAGAGCATCGGGTTCTTGGAATCGACGAGCCGCCCAAGGTAGAGAACATAGCTCCTTTTTTTCGCGCCTTGGATTTTTTTCTTCGCAGGCGGGATAAGAATAGATCCAATCCCCATTGAAACATGGAACCGGTGTGTCCTTTTTGTCAGGGAAACGAATGGAATCCCCCTGAACGGCCTGAAGAAAAGTTTGGCAAGGGTGTCAATCCGCGAGCCGCGCTCGAAATACTCATCCACAATGACCATCGGCATGTTCTGCGCCAGCAGTTTCCAGGATTCCAGGCAGCTGAGGTTTGTGTTGGTAAGGTAAATATTATTTCGTTCAGGCTTGAATGGGGTATAATAGGCGGCATTTGTCCTGAAATTAAAGAGGCAGTGCCTCTTCAAGCCGACCAGTGAAACGTATTCAAAATCAATCTCCCGGGCAAGGTGGAGCATCACCTGGCGCAGTGCCGTATAGACCGGATGGCCGCTATGCGGCCCGAGCACATCTATCAATCTATTTTTCACGCAAATCCCTGTTTCAGTCAGCTTCGCTTCAAGGTTGGGTTTCCAAAAAATTCAGCAAAAACCTTAGTCACATATCCGCGCATCTCACTGCTTATGCCCGGATACACTCCTATCCAGAAAGCATTGTTCATCAGATGGTCTGTGTTCTCAAGTGAGCCGGAAACGCGGTATTTCTCGCCCAGATATGCTGGCTGTTTCGTGAGATTGCCGCCAAAAAGCATCCGTGTGGCAATCCCCCGCGATTCGAGGCATTCGATAAGTTCCTGCCTTGCGAACGGCGCATCTGCCTTGATATTGACCAAATAGCCAAACGGGCTTGGCTCAGCCCCCGGGTATGCCTTTGGCAAAATAAAGTATTTTTCATATTTTTTGAAAAACTTCAAATAGAACCTGAAATTATCCCTGCGTGCCCTGATGAAGTTGGGCAGTTTCTTCAGCTGGCTAAGGCCTACGGATGCCTGCATCTCAGTCGCTTTCAGGTTATACCCAATATTGGAATAGATATATTTGTGGTCATAGCCATAGGGCAGCTCGCCTAATTTCCACTTGAACCGCTTGCCGCAGGTATTGTCACAGCCTGGCTTGCACCAGCAATCCCTGCCCCAGTCGCGCATGGATTCGGCGCAGCGCTTCAATAGGGGGTCGTCCGTGAGCACTGCGCCGCCCTCTCCGGTTGTTATGTGGTGGGCCGGATAAAAGCTCAGGGTGGCAATGTCGCCAAAGGTGCCAACCAGCTTGCCGTTTACAGCCGCACCCAGGGCATCGCAGCTATCCTCAATCAGGAAGAGGCCGTTTTCCTCGCAAATCTTTGCAATCTTTTCAGTATCAAATGGGTTTCCCAGGGTATGGGCCACCATTATGGCGCGTGTCTTATCTGAAATCGCAGCTTCGACTTTTGACGGGCCAATGTTGTATGTATCCAGCTCCACATCTACAAAGACCGGTGCCAAGCCGCATTGGGGTATGGGGTTTGCTGTTGTGGGGAACGAGGCCGCAGGCGTTATCACCTCATCGCCGGGCTTGAGCCTGGCATCACCAAGAAATCTGCTGGTGAGGGCTGCGAGCGCAACCAGGTTCGCCGATGAGCCTGAGTTCACCATCAGCGCATATTTCATTCCAAAAAGTTTGGCAAGCTCAGCCTCAAATGCATCCGCGAACCTGCCTGCGGTAAGCCAGAATTCAAGCGATGAGTCCACAAGCGCAGCCACGTCCTCACTATCAAAGACTTTTCCAGCGACAGGCACCTTTGGGTTCTTTGGGTCGAATTTTTTAGATTCAGATTCGCGCAGCTTTTGGTATTCCCTTGTTTTTTTCAAAATCTCCAATCTCAGCTGCTCAAGTTTTTCAGACATATTACCCATCCGCAATCGCAATCAGGCAGGTTTCAGGTATTGCTTATACCATTCGATTGTCTTCTTCAGGCCGGTGTCAAAATCCCATTCGGGCTTCCAGCCGAGCCTGGCCCGTGCCTTCTCAGATGAAAGATACTGCTCAGGGATTTCATTTGCCGCCTGGTTCAGTATCGCCGGCTCCAATTTTGAGCCCATTATTTTCAGCACCTTCTTCGCGATTTCAATCACGCTCTGGGGCTGCTCCCAGCTGAAGTTGAATGCCTCTCCATGTTCCTTCCCTGCGAGCAATGCCTCAGCCAGGCGCAGGTTCGCATCTGCGATGTCCCCGGCATACACATAATCCCGTATGAATTTTCCGTTGCTCCTGATAACAGGTCGCTCATTCCTCAGCACGGAACGTATTGTGCCAGGTATGATCCGGTTGAAATTCAGGTCTCCGCCCCCGAATATGTTGCCGCACCGCGTGACTGCCACCGGCAGGCCGTAGGTATGGTAATAGGATGTGCAGAGCATGTCTGCGCACGCCTTTGAAACGTCATAGGGATGGGTGGCAGCCAATTTGTCAGTTTCCCTGTAGGGCAGCGTTGGCGATTCGCCATATACCTTGTCTGTGGATGCCACCACGAGCGCCTTGAGCAGCTTGCTGTTCCTTGCCGCCTCCAGGATATTCCAGGTGCCCTTTATGTTCGATTCAAAGGTGGAGAGCGGCGACCTGTTGGCAGTTGGCACAATGGTCTGCGCACCCAGGTGGAAGCAAACATCGATTTCATATTCATTAAGTATCCTTTCAACTAGGAAATAGTTCTCTAGCCCGCCCCTCACCGAAGTGGTTTTTTTGTCAAGCCTCTCTGTGTGGAAATAGGATTTTGGCACATCATCGCGCACCAGCGCAACCACTTCTGCGCCTTCCTCAACAAGCCTTTCCACAAGGAAGCCGCCCAGCATTCCTGTGGCGCCAGTCACAAAAACATTTTTTCCATCCAATGACATAGCAATCCCTTTCCAGAAAAGGTTCAAGGTCTAATGTTCAAAGTCTAAACTTTTCTAGACCGTAAACCTTGAAAACTTTGAACCTTAAACTTTAAACCTTTTTACCATTTCTTCCAGGGTCTCACGCCCTCATCCCACATCTTGTTCAGCTCGAGAAAATCCTTGTAAGTGTCCATGGCATACCAAAAGCCCTCGTGCTTGTGCATGCCAAGCTGTTTTTTCCCGGCAAGCATCTCAAGCTTGGTTTCCAGCACACAGGACTCATCTGCCTCAAGATAATCAAAAATATCTTTTCTGAATACGTAATAGCCGCCATTCATATAGTCATAAAGCCTGGGCTTCTCAACAAATTTTTCCACCAGCCCGCCCTTGCCCGGCTGGATGAGCCCGAATTTGGAGCGCGGGTGGACCCCCGTGAGAGTTGCAGTTGCATTCAGCCTCCTGTGGGTGGTCAGCGTTTCCCTGATGTCAAGGTCGGCCAGCCCATCGCCATAGGTGGCAAAGAAGTTGTCTGTACCAATGTATCTCTCAATTCTTTTGAGCCTCAAGCCTGTCATTGACTTGAGCCCGGTGTCAACGAATGTGATTGCCCAGTCTTCGGCAGGTTCATCTTTGTGGATTTTATCATGCACCCTGTCGCCCAGGTGGATGGTGAAATCGTTGTGCATCAGCTCGTGCGTGAGGAAAAACTGCTTTATCATCTCCCCTTTGTAGCCAAGGCAGAGCACGAATTCCCTGATGCCATAGGCTGAATAGGTTTTCATTATGTGCCAGAGTATCGGCAGCCCGCCCACTGTCACCAACGGCTTTGGCTTGTATTCGGTTTCCTCGCGCAGCCGCGTGCCTTCGCCGCCGCACAGGATGACTGCTTTCATATCTTTAAGTTCGCTCATTTTTTTGCACCTACTTCCCCTAAGGCGGAATTGGCTTTTTTGTAATCCCCAATAAATGATTTAATCCCTTTGTCCGTCAATGGGTGGCTGAACAATTTGTCAAACACATCCGGGGGAACTGTTGCAATGTGGGCGCCTGCCTTCGCCGCCTCCACAACATGCATGGGCGAGCGCACGGAAGCCACAATAACCTGCGATTTGAACCCGTAGTTCTTCAATATCGTCAATATCCCGGCTATGAGTGCCATGCCGTTCTGGGAAATGTCATCCAGCCTGCCGACAAATGGTGAAATATACGACGCACCTGCCTTTGCTGCCAGAAGTGCCTGCGCAGGTGAAAATACAAGCGTGACATTTGTGGGAATGCCTTTTGCCTCCAATATCCTTACAGCTTTCAGCCCTTCCTTTGTCATCGGCACCTTTGCCACTATGTTTTTGCCCCATTTTGAAAACTCAACGGCATCCTTCACCATCTCATCTGCTGTTTCGCCGATGCCTTCAACTGATATGGGGCCTAAAATCAGGGCAGAAATCTCCTTTATCACTTCCTTGTGGTCCCTGCCCTCCTTCAGGATGATGGTGGGGTTGGTGGTTATCCCATCACATAGGCCCATGGCTGCGGCTTCCTTAATTTTTTGAGTGTTTGCCGAATCCAAAAATATTTTCATCAGATCACCGTTACCTTCTGTTTGTTTTTTACTCCCCCAATCGCTTTCCTGGCAGTCTCTGCAATCCCATTTGCGTCGAGTTTGTATTTCCTCAGCAGGTCCTTGGAATCACCTGATTCCCCGAATATGTTCGGCATGCCGTGCCTCTTCACCCTGCAGGGGTGGCTTCCAGCCAGGCATTCGCAGACCGCGCTTCCGAACCCGCCGTCAATCTGGTGCTCCTCCACGGTCATGACCATATCTGTTTTTTTTGCAGAGTTTATTATTGTTTCAGCATCCAGCGGCTTGACCGTGTGGCAGTTTATGACTTCTGCCGAGATGCCCTCCTTCTCAAGCTCAGCCGCAGCCTTGAGGCAGTCATACACCACCGTGCCGCAGCCGATGAGGGTGATGTCTTTTCCTTCCTTGAGCAAGAGCGCTTTCCCAATCTCAAACGGCGTCAAGTCTGTGGTGAACACCGGCACTTTATCCCGGGTTACCCTGATATACACCGGAGATTTGATGGCAAGCGCCGCAAGCATCGCCTTTCTTGCTTCCTTACCGTCAGCTGGCACAATTACCGTCATGTTTGGCAGGACGCGGGTAATGGCAATATCCTCAAGTGCCTGGTGGGTTGCTCCGTCAGGCCCTACTGTCAAGCCAGTGTGGGAGCCGAGTATCTTGACATTGACATTGTTGTAGCAGACCGCCACCCTTATGAAGTCCCAATTCCTTCCAGGGGAGAACACTGCATAGGCTGCAATCACGGCAATTTTGCCAGTTGCCGCAAGCCCTGCAGCCACTCCGGCCAGGTTCTGCTCTGCCACGCCTACCTCAAAGAACCTGTTTGGGAATTTCTGCTCGAACCAGTGGGTCCTGACCGATTCGGAAACGTCTGCTGTTAGCACCACCAGGTTTTTGTTCGCCTCACCGAACTCAACCAGTGCCTTGCCGGCGCCATCCCTGGTGGGCATGACTTCCGCAGGCTTGAGTATGTCTTCAATCAAGTTTGCATCCTTTGAAATTTGCATAAATGCCACCAATCAATTGCTTCTCACTATCCCTTACTCACTTTCAATCCATTTCTTCTCTTCTTCAAGTATGGCAAGGGCCTCCTCAGCCTCCTTTGGTGCAGGCGGCTTGCCGTGCCATTCATGGTTGAACTCCATAAATGTTATGGGCTTGCCTGGGATGGTGTGGGTTATGATGACCGTCGGCTTCTCATAAACCGCCTTTGCCTCCTCGCAGGCATCGATTATCTTCTTCATATTGTGCCCGTCAATGTCAATCACGTGCCAGCCAAATGCCTTATATTTATCCGCAAATGGCTCAAGCGGCATGACCGTTTCAGTATGCCCGTCAATCTGTATGTTGTTCCTGTCAACAATGGCTACCAGGTTCCCCAATTTGTATTTTGCAGCCAGCATGGCAGCTTCCCAGGTTGCGCCCTCGTCATGCTCGCCATCCGAGAGAAGGGCATAAACCCGCCACCTCTTCTTGTCAAGCCTGGCAGAAAGGGCCATGCCCACAGCCTGGGAGAGCCCAATCCCGAGCGGGCCTGAGGTATTCTCAATGCCTGGCAATGAACCCCTGTGGGGGTGGCCCTGGAGTCTTGAATTGATTTTCCTGAGCGTCATCAGCTCCTCTTTTGGGAAATAGCCGCATTCGGCAAGCGTAGCGTAAAGTATCGGGCAGATGTGGCCGTTGGAAAGCACCACCCTGTCCCTGTCCTCCCACTCAGGGTTCTTTGGGTCATGGTAGATTACATTGAAGTAAAGTGCGGTGAATATGTCAGCCATGCCCAGGGGGCCTGCAGTGTGGCCTGATTTGGCCTCCAGGAGCATTTTCATGACGTCCTGGCGTGCAGTATTCGCCAGCAGCGTGAGCTGTTTCATATCGGTAATTTTTCTAAACCTTGCCATATGCTCACACCTGTTCGACCTCTACGGCAACAGCTTCACTGGCAATGGCGCTGAGCCTGCCTATTGCCAGGGCAGGGTTGTTTGCCGTGAATAATGCAGAAGCTGCCGCAAGAATGTTGGCGCCTGCCTTTGCTGCCGAGCTGGCATTGGAAACGGTTATGCCTCCGTCTACCCCTATGTCAATTTTCGGGTGAGATTTCCTGAACCCGCGGATTTTTTCCTCTACCTGCGCTAGGTATTGTTGGCCGGAAAACCCGGGATAGACAGTCATGAACATGACCATTTCGAGCTCATCTGCAAACTTGGCAAGCACAGCAGGCGAAGTGTCCGGGTTGATTGCCATCCCTACCCTGAGGCCATTGGCTTTGCAGAACTTTATCACTTCTTCAGGCTTTCTCACCGCCTCTGCATGAAATACATAAATTGCATTGTTTTTGGGTATGTTCCTGCTGATTTTTTGCATGTATGCAATGGGGTCATCCACCATGAGGTGGTATTCAATGGTTTTCGCATCAAGAAGTTTCGCGTCAATAATCTCATCCTCGCCTACTGTCACATTAGGCACGAACTTTCCGTCCATGATATCTATCTGTATCCTATTGCTTAGAGGCAGAACCACGGCTAGCTTCTGCCTGAATTCCTCGCATGTTTTTGCCAAGATGGCTGGCGCAACCATTACAACTGACATCATAGCTTACCCACTACCCATATAACTTCAGGTGCACTTATACTTTTTCTCTCCCCAGGGGCTCTCTTTTGTGTAAAAAGAGAGGGCCTTACCCACTACCCATGTAAATTTACCCCCTATAAACTATGAACATTTAATTATGAACATTTGATATTTAAATTAAATGGGGTGTTATAATATAGCGCTCCACCAAAGTTTTTCAACAGGGTCGCGCCAGTCTTCAAGTCTTGCCTAGCAGTTAGCTGGAGGGTTTAAGGGAACCAGATAGATTTCCTGAAAAACAGGTATCCTAACCACGTCATCGGCGTCTCAGCCCATGAATACCATGATTGGACAAGCTCAATGCTCATGGCCTACGCAAAAGGCGCCAGGACCTTTGAGCGCCACATTGATTACGAAAACATGCCCATCACGACCTACTCCTCGCTTCCCCACCAGATTGACACCTGGTTCAAGGCATACCACAAGGCACGCGAGATGTGCGGGGCAAGCGGCACCCAGAAACGCATCCCGCCAGAAAAAGAGATAAGGCACCTTGACACGTTTGTGCGCGGTGTTTATGCCAGGCAGGACCTTCCAGCCGGGCATGTGATCCCGGATAAAGACGTATATCTTGCGGTTCCGCTGCAGAAAGGCCAGATCTCCTGCAGGGAGCTTATGTGGGGCGAGGTCCTGCTGAAGCCGTGCGCGAAGGGTAAGGCCATCCAGATTGACATGATAGATTCGCCCTATGCCAACAACGAAAGCCTCAAGAAGCTGATTTACGAGCGTGGAATTTAGGGAAGTTAAGGATTTAGTGCCGCTCCCTATACCTAAAATTGTGAAGTGAATTTGATGCCTGGTAAAACTAAAACTTCTGACCTAAGTGACCTATCGGTCATGTCAATGAACTCGCATCCCGAGCGAAGCGAGCATGCCGCTGGTCTGAAACCAGTGGTGGGTGAGAGTTCATTGACAGATATGCATTCCGGCAGTCTGGAAAACCATGTTCACCACAAGTCACAGACTGATGGAATGCATTTGATTTCAAAGCAGATACGGAAGCGCATCCTAAAGATGGTTTGCAGGTCAGGCTCTTCCCATGTGGGCACTGCCCTGTCGATTGTGGATATCCTTGTTGCCCTCTATTTCCGTGCCATGAACATCGACCCGCAGCATCCCCTGGCTGATGGCAGGGACCGCTTCCTTCTCTCAAAGGGCCATGGCTGTTCAGCCCTCTACGCAACATTAGCCGAGCGCGGCTTTTGCGATGAGAAAACCCTGGACGGTTTCTCGGTTGACAACGGCACCCTCTGGGGCCATTCCACCTGGAAGACCATGCCTGGAATAGAGGCCTCTACCGGCTCGCTCGGGCACGGCCTGCCCATAGGTGTCGGCATGGCACTTGCAGCAAAGCTTGACACTAAAAAGCACAGGGTATTCGTGCTGCTGGGGGATGGCGAATGCGATGAAGGGAGCGTGTGGGAGGCAGCGCTTTTCGCAGGCCATAAAAAGCTTGATAACCTGATGGCAATTGTTGATTACAATAAGATACAGTCGTTTGGCAGCACCAGGGACGTTCTTGATTTGGAGCCTTTTGCTGACAAGTGGAAGGCCTGCAAATGGTCTGCCCGCGAAGTTGACGGCCACGACCTTCCTGCGCTTGCAAAGGTGTTGGGCTCGCTTCCGTTTGAGGCAGGAAAACCTTCGGTCCTGCTTGCCAATACTGTGAAAGGGAAAGGCGTTTCTTTCATGGAGCATAGCCTGGATTGGCATTACAAATGCCCTGACAAGAACCAGCTGGGCATTGCGCTGGGCGAACTTGGTGACTCAGGTGATTCCGATGCGTAAGATGTTTGTCAAAACCCTTCTGGAGCTCAGCGAAGCAAACCCCCAGCTTATGGTGGTTACGGCTGACCTTGGCTACTCGGTCTTTGAGCAATTCATCCAGGCAAAGCCCCAAAATTACCTCAATGTTGGCGTTGCAGAGGCAGACATGATAGGCATTTCAGCAGGGCTGGCGTTATCAGGCAAACATCCCATCGCCTATTCTATAACACCATTTGCAACTGCCCGCTGCCTAGAACAGATACGGATGGATATCTGCTACCATGAGCTGCCAGTCATCATTGTGGGCACCGGAGCCGGCCTTTCCTATGGCACACTGGGCCCCACCCACCATGGCACAGAAGACCTGGCGCTCATGCGTGCCCTGCCAAACATGACTGTGACAGCGCCCTGCGACTCCCTTGAGCTCAGCCAGGTGTTCAGGCAGCTTTTCAAAAGCAAAAAACCAGGTTACATGCGCATAGGCAGGTCCAATGAGCCAGAAGTTTACACAACAGGCGAGAAGCCTCGGGTTGCATTGGGCAAAGGGGTGGTTGCCGCAGATTTTGGCAATGAGTTTGCGATAATTTCCTGCGGCAACCTGGTATCGACTGGTTTGCAGGTAGCCGAGTCGCTTAGGGCAAAAGGGATAAAGGGCAAACTGGTTTCAATGCATACCATCAAGCCATTGGACGGCAAACTCGTAACAGAGCTCGGCGCGAAAATGCCAATAATAACCCTTGAGGAGCATTCCATAATCGGCGGGCTCGGCAGTGCAGTTGCCGAATGCCTGATGGATTCCGGGGTTTCTCCCCCTGCATTCAGGCGCCTGGCCCTTCCGGATTCATTCCAAAAGAAAATAGGCACGCAGGAATTCCTACGAAAGGCGAATGGCATTGATGCCCAATCAGTGGAAAAGGAAATCCTCCGACTGTTAAAGCAAAGGTGAATCTCAACATGGCCAGGAAAAAAAAACTGTTTGTCACGGGCGGAAGCGGGTTCATTGGCAGAAATTTCATTGAACAGTGCGGCAGCAATTATGATATCTCAGCGCCCACCCACAAGGAGCTCGAGCTCAGCAATGCCAAGGCGGTCGAGCATTACCTAACTGCAAATGATTTTGATGTTGTCCTCCACTTGGCAATGATAGGCACCAATCGCAAATCCGAGAGCCAGGCTGATATAGTTGATATAAGCACGCGCTCATTTTTCAACATTGCCAAGTGCAGCAGCCATTTCGGGAAGATGATCTACCTTGGAAGCGGTGCAGAATACGACAAGAGTCGCGAGCTGAAAAAGGTGAAAGAGGATGCATCCGGCCAGTCTGTGCCGAAGGATGATTACGGGCTTGCAAAATACCTCTGTTCAAGATACATTGAAAGTGCAGCCAACCCAGGAAATATCCTATGTCTGCGCGTCTTTGGTTGCTATGGCAAATATGAGGATTATCCAAGGCGCTTCGTGTCAAATGCCGTGTGCCGCGCAATTTTCGACCAGCCCCTGATGATCAAAAATAAAAATGTGTTTTTCGATTATCTTTATGTGAATGACCTGGCCAGGATAATCCGCCATTTCATTGACAGCAACAGCAAGCCCAAATACAAATCCTACAATGCAACCCCTGATGCGGCAGTCGACCTCATCACCATTGCCAAGACAGTCAACAAGGTTTTAGGCAAGGAGCTGGAAATAATTGTCAAAAACAAGGGGCTCGGCCCTGAATACAGCGGAGACAACTCACGGCTTAAGGAGGAATTGGGGGATTTCAAATTTACTTCCCTTGAGTTGGGAATCAGAGAGCTTTATGAATGGTACACTGCAAATAAGGGTACGCTAAATTATACGGGGTTGATTAGCCAATGAATGAAGAAAAAAAGAAAAAATGGCTGGCCTCGCTTGACCGGCGCATCCAGCTTTTTGGCATAGATTTGAAAGCCAAGCTCAGGAAAGAGCCCCTGAAGGCGCTTGCTTGCCTTGCCCTGAAAGCGCCATCCTACCTAGTTCCTGGTGGCCTGAAAATCGGCATAAAGACATTTTGGGGCGGCATGATGTACGGCATCCTGCCAGATGTGATTTCCACCCAGCTTTACAGGAATGAATATCTGGAGGAAGGGCTGACTAAAATGTTTCTGGAATACCTGGCTGAGGGCATGACTGTGGTTGACATAGGTGCGCACATCGGCTATTTCTCAGTGCTTGCCTCGGACATCGTGGGCCCGCAGGGCCAAGTGCATGCGTTCGAGCCTACGGATTCAACATTTGCAATTCTTGAATGCAATGCAAAGCACAGGAAGAACATTGTGGCAAACAAGCTCGCGGTTTTCTCAAAATCAACAGATTTGGAATTCAGGGATTTTGGAAATCAATATTCAAACCTAAACTCATTTACCGAGCCAAAAGTCGGAGATGGCAGGAAGCTCGAATTCAGGAAGACAATTGTGAAGGCAATTACCCTGGATGAATATGTGGCAGAGACTCGCATCAAGCCGGATTTCATAAAAATAGACGCGGAAAGCGCCGAGTTCGAGATTCTCAAGGGGGCGGAAAAAACTATTGGCAACTCCAAGCCAATCATCTCATTGGAAGTGGGCGAAACGGTTTCCTCGGATGTTATGCCAAGCTCAGAATGCATAAAATTTCTCTTGAGCAAAGGTTATACCGCCCATTGCTATGAAGGCGGCAAGATAATGCCCCATACGGTAAAGGATGAATACAAATGGGACAATCTTTTATTTGTCCCTTAATTATTGTGCAAAGTGAGCCGATGCCAGGACCAGGGAAACTCCTTTCAATATGCATACCGACCTACAACAGGAAGGGTAAATTACAGAGGCTGCTTGGGAATTTGGCATCCGAAGCCAGTGGGTTCGAGGACGAGATAGAGCTTTGCATTTCCGACAACTGCTCAACCGACGGCACGCGCGAATACCTGGAAACTGTGGTGGCGAAAGGGCAGTTTTCCGCAAAATTCAACTTCAACAGCAGGAATGAGGGGTTCGACCGCAATCTTTTATGTGCTGTTTACCTTGCAACTGGGAAATTCATCTGGTTCTTCGGGGACGACGACCTCATCCTGGAAGGCAAACTGAACGGGTTTATTTCCTTCCTGAAACAACAGCTCAGCGACGCGGATACAAAGCGTACAGATATAATCTACATTTTGGACCCGAAAAGCGTGGAGGTCCACCCGCGAAGCTCGGTGCACGATTTGGTTGTGCATCCCTATGGTTTCATTAGCGGCCTAGTAATTCGCAGTGAGCCGTTTCTGGGGCTTGATAAAACTATTGTTGAAGCAGGGGTTGGGACACGCTATGTGCATGCGTGGATACTGATAAATATGGGCATTGTTAATCCCGCAGTCCAAATCTCGGTTTATCCTTATATCCTGAAGCCGACTTTGTATTCGCCGAATTCCTGGAGGATGCTTTCGATTGAACTGGTTCCCCTGCGGGGTGCATACCTCCTGCGTTTCAAAACCCTTCGGAGAATCCTTGGCAAGCCCATGTTCTGGCGTGATATCCCCCGGTTGTTCAGCAGCGCAGCGAGATTCACATTCCTTTTATTCTTCATGCCACTGTGCGAGCGGGAGTTCAGGCCAGGCAATAAGGAGCCCATCAAAGTCTCCTTTTTTATGGGCACTTACTCTATCTTCGGCCTGGCGCTTTATCTGTATCGTGAACTGCTATGGGCTCTTCCGAATAATATCATCAATATATTGTTTTTGCTTGTAATATCCCTCTTGAAAAGAGTCGGGCTTACCGCATATTCTTATGAACATTGGGTGGAAACCTGGGGCAAGCCTATCCCCAACCAGTAAACCAGTGAGACTATGAGCGCTATTCCGTTATTGAACGAGCTATTGTCCGATATCAGAACCATCGGGTCTATCGGTTCAAAGACATTAATCATAATCCCTTTTTATGCTGAATACAATATCCTTGAAAAGCACTTGAATCACCTGGCTAAGCAGACCATGCATGATTTCGATGTCATCCTTGTCCCTGAGCCGACTTCTGATGAACATAGGCTTGTTGAGATTGTGAGGCGGGTAGGCTGCCCATTCGGAGTGATAATCGCCAAAAGAAAATTCAACAGCGGCGGCACCGGCGGCTTTTTCACAGGCCAGAAATACGCCCTCGCCCATGGCTACAAATACATGATACTGGCAGATGCCGACTGTTACCCGGTTGACAAGGAACTTGTTGAAAATCTCATCAAAAATGGCGAGCACGGGTTTGTCTCGCCTAAAGGGATTACCACTAATAATGACCAGCTGCTCGATTCCGTTCCTGCCAGGCCGGCTGCGAGTCCTGGGCACTATTCACTTTTTTCCCGGGAATTTATACGCAGAATAGGGCTGTATTATGCGCCCTTGTTTTATGGGACTGATGATGTGGAATACAATATCCGAATACAGAAGATAAACGCAAAGCCGTTCACTGTTGAAAATTATTGCGAGTCCACCCTGTTCGGCCACGGCACGCTCGACCGGAAATTCGTCAAATACTGGCTTTATCTCCTTAACGAATTGGTGATTTACACGGACGCAATCGGGTTTCTCAAGCTATCTGCAAAATTTATCCTTTCACTAGCGTGCGTTTTATTATTTTTCCCCGAAGAGAGCAAAAAAGTCTTCCAAATAATGCTGGGGCAGGCACTGGCTTTTAGCTACGGAAAGCCTGCGTATGATGCCCTTGCAAAACCAAACATCCTGCGCATCCTGAAATCCGATGAAGTCCCGGGAATTGCCAACTATCTGCAAATTGACAACACCGAGCGCCTGCCTAGCTGGCTTGGCAAATCCCTGGGCGAGCTGTTCGCGCTCTTCAGGAAGGATGTGCTGGTTTCTGACAATGTCTTTGGCTTCAGGGCAATCCTGAATGCCGCAGCTGCAAGGAAGCTGGCTTACAAAATAGATGATGAGCGGGTGCTCCTCGCAGCTGGCAATAAAAATATTCTCATCCATCTGGGGAAACTATTCCTGTTTGTTTTCCTTTCGCCGCTCCTCCTAATGATTTTCCTTGTGGTGTTCGTCCCGATAAAAATAGTGAAATACCCGAAAACAATGGGCTATGGTTTGGATTGAGCAGTTTTCACTCAGCAAATAGTCTCGAAGTATTTCAGCGTCTTGCTCATCCCATCCTTCAATTTTGTCTTTGGCTGCCACCCTAATTTTTTCTTTGCAAGCGAAATGTTCGGTCTCCGCTGTTTCGGGTCGTCCTTAGGCAATGGCAGAAATTCGCGTTTGTTTTTTCTCTTGGTTATTTCATCAATCCTATCAGCGAGCTCAAGCAATGTGAATTCATCAGGGTTGCCCAAATTCACAGGCCCCAGGAACCCCGCAGGTGATTTTTCCATTTTCACCATGCCATCAATCAAGTCATCCACATAACAGAATGAGCGCGACTGTTTGCCATCGCCGTATAATGTCAGCGGCTTCTGCCCAATCGCCTGGGTCAGGAAATTGCTTATCACCCTTCCGTCCTTCGGGTCCATGCAGGGCCCATAGGTATTGAATATCCTGACTATCTTAATCGGGTTTTTTGTCTGCCTGTGATAATCCATCAGCAGCGCCTCGGCGCCCCTCTTTCCCTCATCATAGCATGCGCGCACGCCTATTGGATTCACATTTCCCCAATACCTCTCATTCTGCGGGTGAACCAATGGGTCACCGTAAACCTCTGAGGTAGATGTGTGGAAAATGGGTATTTTTGCATTGCGCGTCAGGCTAATCAGGTTCCATATTCCCCATACCGAAGTCCTGAATGTCTGTATCGGGTCCTTTTGGTAGCGAGGGGGAGAGGCAGGGCAGGCAAGGTTGTAGATGTAATCAACTTTGCCAAGCGCTGGCGGCAGGGGGTTCACCAGGTCATGCCTCATGAGTCTGAACCCATTGTATTGCTTGAGGGCTTCCAGGTTGTGGCTGAAGCCGGTACTCATGTTGTCCAGCCCGATTACCTCCTGGCCCTCTTCAAGCAGCCTGAGGGACAAATTTGCCCCAAGAAAGCCTGCAGCCCCTGTGATAAGGTATCTCATAAATTCACCTTAATTTCCATCATTGCTTTTTCGCTTGCGGCGGCGGCGGCAGTATCTCTTCCACGAGCCTGTTGGCAGCCCTGTATGATTCAAGCGTGCCTATATCAATCCACATCTTCACGCTCTGGATCTGGCCGAAAAGTTTCCCGCCCCCAGCCCATTTTGGGAAGCATTCGCTCTCAATCTTGAACCTTTCCATGGCTACGCCTGCAAGGGCAGCAGCCTCAAGCACAAAATAGCCTGCGTTGGCAAACCGCGACTCGGTTTCTCCGGCTTTTGGTTTCTCGATGAACCGCACTATTCTCCCCCGGTTTCCTTTCATTTCAGCAATGCCAAACCTCGGGGCATCTTCCCCCGGCACCTCAAACAATGTGACGGTTGCATTTGCACCAACATTCTTTCTATGGTCTGCGACCAGCCTGGCGGTATCAATCGTTGTCACGTTATCCCCATAACACACCAGCACTGCCTCATCAGCTATGGCCTTCTGCGCCAGCACGCTTTTCAGGTCGCCGCCAGTCTCCCAGGCAAGGGTGGCCACTGTCTCAATCCTGACACCCGGGTGCTCATGATGGGCCAGGTAAGCTTCCAGGCTGTTTTTCATGTGCGACACTGCCACGTAGATTGTGTCAATCTCCTGGCATTTCAGGATGTTGTCTATCACATAGTCGATGACAGGCCTGCCGCCCACTGGCAAAAGCGGTTTCGGAATCCCGTAGGTGAGCGGCCTGAGCCGTTTTCCCTCGCCTGCGGCCAAGATTATCGCTTTCATGGAATCAACAATTGATTAAATAAACCGTATAATAAAAGGATATGCAGCAAATGTCGGTGTTCAAATGAAAATTTGTGTCATAGGTTCTGGTTACGTTGGGTTGATAACCGCCTGCGGGTTTGCCAAGCTCGGCCACCAAGTAGTCTGTGTTGACATTGACCGGAAAAAAGTGGAATTGATAAACAATGCAAAGCCCCCAATTTATGAAGAAGGCCTTGATGCCCTTTTGAGTGAAGTTGTGGGCAAAAATTTAAGGGCAACCACGGACCTGGCATCAGCCATTTCCAATTCAGAACTTGTTTTCATCACAGTGGGCACACCTTCCAAGAAAGACGGCTCCATAGACCTTTCCCATGTGGAAAAGGCATTCCTCGAGGCGGTTTCAGCCATCCCCAGGGATTCAAATCCATTCAAAATTATTGCGATAAAAAGCACGGTCGTGCCAGGAACCACTGATTCACTGGCAGAGCGCGCAGAGGAAAAAACAGGCAAAAAGGCAGGCACTGACTATGGTTTGTGCATGAACCCGGAATTCCTGCGGGAGGGCAAGGCAATCGAAGATTTCTTCAACCCCGGCAGGATTGTGCTAGGCGTGCCTGATGGTGATAAAAAAACAGCGAAAAAGATGCGCGAGCTCTATTGCGATTTCAAATGCCCTATTGTCACGGTCAACCCAACCACCGCCGAGATGGTCAAATATGCAAGCAACTCCTTTCTTGCAACCAAGGTCAGTTTCTCAAATGAAATAGGCAATCTCTGCAAAAAACTTGGCATCGACACCTATAAAGTGATGGATGCCGTTGGCCTTGACAAGCGCATTGGCCGCCAGTTCCTGAACTCAGGCATAGGCTATGGCGGCAGCTGCTTCCCCAAGGATGTGAAGGCGCTCATTGCGGCTTTCAAGAAAAATGGCATCGCCCCGAAAATACTGACTGCGGTGGTTGAGACAAACGAGCTCCAGCCATCGAAATTAATGGAGCTCGCAAAAAGGAAAACTAACCTTAAGGGAAAAAAGGTGGCTGTGCTGGGACTTGCATTCAAGCCTGAGAGCGACGACATGCGCGAGGCGCCCAGTGTGGCGATAATCAATTCGCTGCTGGCTGAGGGCGCCAAGGTGATGGTTTATGACCCCCAGGCAATGGCGAATGCAAAAAAGATTTTTGGGGAACGAGTTGAATACGCATCGGATTTGAACGATGCCCTTTCTTTTTCAGATGTGGTTTTCCTTCTTACTGAATGGGCTGAGTTTAAAGATGACGCTGCGCTAAAGCTGTATGCCGGCAAGATGGTTTTTGACGGGCGGAAAGTGCTGGGCAAAAAAAGCGAGGGAAATTACGAAGGCATTTGCTGGTAGCGCTGGCAGATGTGGATAATCTCGCCATTAGGTAAAGATATTCGGGAAGCCGTATCGGAGTTATCGTGAAGTTGGCAGAATACCCCGCCCTTCGGGCGGGGATGAATGCCAAGCGCCAACTTCACGAGAATTCAAGGACAACAGCCCTTGAGATTTTCGGAAAGTCCAGCAGGACTTTACGAGCTATCTTCCAACTGGCAAGATTCAATCGCTATCAAGCGAAAACTGGATTTCCGAATGAGCCTTCATACCCTGCACATTGTGCATGG
>MNVF01000030.1 GCA_001871535.1 Candidatus Micrarchaeota archaeon CG1_02_49_24 | reverse complement strand
CAGATTTTCCGAAGAGCCTCTCTCGCTGATGCGAGAGACCCTGCACAATGTGCAGGGTATGAAGGCTCATTCGGAAATCCAGTTTTCGCTTGATAGCGATTGAATCTTGCCAGTTGGAAGATAGCTCGTAAAGTCCTGCTGGACTTTCCGAAAATCTCAAGGGCTGTTGTCCTTGAATTCTCGTGAAGTTGGCGCTTGGCATTCACTCGGCGCCCGAAGGGCGCCGTATCTCTGCCGACTTCACGATAAACTACCTGACCGTCTGGGAAGTTGTGAAGAGAGACATTCCAAAGCTAGAAAAATCCCTTAAAGCACTTTGATGACTTTCCCATTTATTATCTCAGCTCGCGAGCCCCCTGCCTTGGTCAGGGCAGTGTTGCACACAAGGCATTTGACAAGGGTGCTGGCATTGCCGAAAATGGTTTGGATGTTCCCGCATTTGCATTTGATTCTAAGGAATTTGCTCATATAAACAACCCCAATATAGTTTCGGGTTCTGAGTTTTAGGTTTCGGGCACAATACTCGCAACCCGAAACTCGAAACCAGCCCCCTACATCACATTCATGCTAATTCAAGCTTTTTCACAGTCCTGCTGCCGAGCACGCGCGGCTGCTTCTTCTTGCAGGTTTGGCATTCCAGCATAATCACCTGGCGCTTGCCATGCTTCTTCACAGTCTTCTCGCCGGCACGCTTGCCGCCGTAGCCCTTAAGCTTGCGCACGTGCTTCCTCTGGCCCTGGGCCATATTCCTGGCTTTGCCCTTGCTGACGAGCTTTACCTTATGCTTTGTGTGCTTGTTGCATTTTGGACAATAGGCATTCACTTCTTTAGGATATTTCATCAAGACACCTCAATAAAGTTTCGGGTTTTGAGCGTCTGGTTTCGGAACTCGCAACCCATAACCCGGAACCAATCATTCAGCCGACTCTGCAAAATTATTTTTCACCAACCAGCCAAGCTCCTCATCAGGAAGCTCAAGGACATCGTCTTTCTTAAAGGGGCCGTAGATTTTCTTGTCGCTCCCTATGTACTGCGGGATATCTTTTAGTATCCGCACTTTTTTATTTTTATGCATCTGCACCCTGCCCTCAAGCAGGTCGTCCATCCTACGCCTCTGTGCATCAAAATGGGAGAGAACAATCTCATAAAACGTCAAATCCCAGCCCTTCATATCAGATGTATCGGTGCCCAGATCGGCATAGCTTGCACGGGTGAGCACCTTTCTCATGCGGTGGGTTATTAATTCATGGAAGGCAGACTTGAAGCTCTCCTTTGCCTTGAGAGTCTCCAGCTCCATGCTCTTTGCGAGCCTGGCATTCAGGCTGGAGATGTAAATACTCGCGCGCTGGGTCAGGTCATCGGGCAGGCTGACCAGCTTGTTGCCCGAATGCTTCTCTTCATGGAGGAGCCTCCTGAGCAGGTTAATGCCCATCTCCTCCTTTTCCTCTCCACCCATTGTAAGACCCTCCGTTACACTACGGCCGGTTTTCGCTTCGCGAAAATCTCGTGAGCCTCGCTCACGATTCTTTTAAACTCCGCCCGTAATGCAATATTTGTGTATTATGCATATTGAAAATATAAGAAAGAATAGGTTGGGGGGTTTCAGTTTTGAGGCCCAAAACTCGCAACTCGGAACACGTAACCGATTTAACCCGTGATTAAATCCACTTGGCAGCTCTCTGTCCCGCAGGGTATGTTCTCCGGGCGCGAAACCAGGTGGAACACTAGGCTCACCTGCTTGGCAGAATCGGTTACATTCAAATCAGCTATGCAATTGTAGTAGCCCTGTTTGGAAACCTGGATTGAGTATTTGCCTTTGGGAAAATCCATCCACACAGGCGTCTGCCTGTTCTGGCTTACTGCCATGGTGGCGCTGTTCACAAGGTAGATGTCTGCCTCAGAAGGCACGGATTGAACGTTTACGTTGCCTTCCTGGGGCGGCGGGGCAGTCTGCCCTGTAGAAACATTCCCTGGCTGGACAAGTGTATTGCTTATGCCCACCAGCATGCCCGTGGTGTTTGCAATGGCATTTGGGCTTGGTGTGGAAGTCTGCTGAATCCCCTGTGTGCCTGTGGCGTTTTCCTGCAGGGGGCTTGTGCAGCCAACGAGCAGGGCGAATGCCGCGCAAAATGCCAGCGCCAGATACAGTTTGTGTGCTTTTTCCATAAATAGAGATTAGTGGGATGCTAAGACGTGGCATCCGTGGCAAATCTGGATTTAACAGATTTTGTGTGCATGGGGAATCCTTCAAAGTCAGCCAGCCTGCCAATGTCGCGGCTCAGGCGCTTCAGCCCATCCTCATCGCACCATTCGTAGGTGGGTTTCCTGAGAAATGTGTCCACATTCACGCCTGAGTAGTATTTTGCAAGCGAGTTGGTCGGCAGGACAGCATTCGGGCCCACGATGAAATTTCCTGCGGTGATTGGAGTCCATTCGCCAAGGCAGATGGTGCCTGCGTTTTTTATTTTTGCAAGGACTTCTTTCGGCTCGCGCACGTTCAGCACCAGGTGCTCGGTGGCGTATTCATTGACAAAATTGATGGCTTCATCCATCGAACTTGCAACAATGATGGCACTGTAAGCAGCCATGTTTGCCCGCACATATCCTTTCCCTGGCTCTGGCAATGCATCAATCAATTGTTCGGCAATCTCCCTTGTTTTCTGGGCAAGCTCTAGGCTTGGGGTGACCACGATGCCTGCGCTGTCAGGGCCGTGCTCTGCCTCGCTCAGCAAATCAAGGGTGACAAACATTGGGTTTGCCGACTCGTCTGCCAAAACCATGCCCTCGCTCGGGCCAGGGATGAAATCAATGCGCACGTCATTCCGCACAAGCTTCTGGGCTGCACTGACATAGGGATTGCCAGGGCCTGCAATCACATCGGTGCGTTTGATGGTTTTTGTGCCGTAGGCAAGGGCGGCAATTGCCTGCGCGCCGCCCACCTTGTAAATCTCGGAAACGCCGCCGATGTCTGCTGCCACAAGAGTTGCGACGTCGAGGGAATTCGCGCCCTTCTGAAGAGGGGTGCAGGCAACAATCTCGTTCACGCCTGCGACCTTGGCAGGGATGGAGAGCATGAGCATGACGCTGGGATAGACAGCCTTGCCACCGGGAATGTAGAGACCTGCCCTGCCAACCGGGCGGATTAATCTGCCAGCTTTCACGCCCTTTTCAATCTTCATTTCAAATTCCCCGGGCAGGCATTTCCTGTGGAATTTTTCAATGTTTTTTGCTGCGTGTTTTATTGCCTTGAGAAGGCGCTTGTTGATTTTTGAGTAGGCTTCGGCGATTTCTTCTTTTGTGACGCGGATGGTTTCTGCGGAAAGCTCAACCGCGGTAAACCGTTTTTCATAATCAAAAAGCGCTTCATCTCCCCGTGCCTTCACATCATCTATTATTTGTTTGGAGGTTTCGCTGACGTCGGAGATGTCCTTGCCGGCGCGGAGCATGAGGGTTTTCAGTTCCGAGTTTTGGGTTTCCAGACCCCGGACTCCAGACTCCAGACCATTTTTGGTTTCGAGTTCCGGGTTTCGGGTTTCTGAGTTCAATTTGGAGAGTTCGATTATCCTGATAGCCATAATATCACAGGTGAATTTTTGATTTTCAGATTAATAAACCCGCTCAATGCCTTTAATTTTGTCAAAATCCCCATCAAAAGAAAGAATCTTCCTTGTTTTATTTCGATTCGCCAATACAATGCTTAATGCATCGCAAAATGAAAGGAAATTGTAGTTATCCATGAGAGATATTGCTTCCCCGAAATCATCAAATCCGCCATACAATATTTCAATGTCGCTTTTTAACAATAACCCTACAACAGCGCATGCCTTTCTGCTGCCGTCTTTTCTCTGCAGGAAAGTAACAACTTCCGAAAACACAATATCAGATGTGAACAATAGGCAGCCTTTACTGCTATCCATAAGTTCAACTGCGCGCTGGTGGTTTTCATCTTTTTCCCTTATCAGTGCAATGAAAAATGCTGAATCCACAAAAACCGCATTATTGGCCGTAGGCAAGGGAATCAATCTCCTCTGAATTACTGGGCTTGCCACCGCGGATTACGCCTGCAAGGCGCCTCAATGGCACGGTATTTTTCCTGAGCTTTTTCTCAAGCTCGAACAGGGCCATGTCAATCAGCTCGCCATCAGTTACCTTTCCGTCGGTAAGTTGCATCATCTGCGATTTGACACGGAACATTCGCTTGGCAACCTCTTCCGGCAGTTTTTTAGTAATATACGCCATATTAGTAATATTAGTGAAATAGGGGCTTTGCCCCTATGACCCCACGTCTTGCAGGCAGCTTCTCCCCGACTTGAAAGTCGGGGCTTCTCGCCGCCTGCGCTAAAACTCTGATAACTGAAGTTGGCGGTGGTCTTGCTCCCTGACATACTTCCGGGTGGTCGCAAGATCAACATCGCCAACGCTGCGATAGAATTTTCCCGGCGACCAAAATTCACCTTCTGGATATCTCAACCGAAATTTTGGTTCTACACTGAAAAGAGCATGTGCCGAAGCACCTTTCAGTGCATGAAGAA
>MNVF01000051.1 GCA_001871535.1 Candidatus Micrarchaeota archaeon CG1_02_49_24 | reverse complement strand
GGGCAAGAAAGATCCGAACTCGAACCCGGTGGAAGGGTTTGTGAATAAGCGTTTTGCGTCGTGGATGGTGAATCGGTCTTTTGAGAATGAGGCGGAGCTAGAAAACGTTTCAAAAAAATTTACCCGAAGATATAACTCAACTTATGCGACTTAGCTTAATCTGATTGTGCGCTTCTCTCCGAACAAAAAACCGGGCACTTTTAAACAACGGTTTCACTATCTCTAGCACGATGAAAATGGTGATTTCCATGGCTCATGAAAATTTGAACATTTTGGCAATTGTCCTCTTCCTTGGCATAGCCCTGCTTTTAGTGGGTTGTGTCAAACCTCCAATCACCCATGGGTGGGGCTCGAATAACTCAAACGGTTCAAACATAATATTGCTTGAGCCGCCTGCAAAGGCAATCCCACTGTTCACCAGCTGCCAGGCAATAAAAGATTCATTCACATCGGCAAATTCTGGCTATGGCTATAGCTATAGGGGCGGTCTATTTGAGACGGTATCAGGCGGGCTGCCAATGACTTCCACAGTCATGACTAAATCAGCCGGCGACACCAGCGCCAGCTCATCAAATAGCGTCGGCTACTCCACCACCAATGTGCAGGTTAAGGGGGTTGACGAGGCAGACATCGTAAAGACTGACGGCGAGTACATTTACACCGTTTCCCGGGGCAAGCTCTCAATCATAAACGCCTATCCAGCAGATGGCATGGAACTCGTTTCCAGCACTGATTTGGGAGATGTGGAGCCCGTGGAAATTTTCATCGGCGGCGATTACGTGCTTGTTTTCGGCTCCAATTACGAACAGATTATCATGAAAACAAATAATGGCGATGGCGAGAGTGGCACTGGCGAACCCAGCGATTCAGCCAACGCCTCCGTTGTTACTCAGGCAGCACAGGCAATTGCTGAAAAAATAATGCCGCCCATCTACCCGGACTACTCACGGAATTTTGCAGTGGCAGAAATCTGGGACGTCTCAGACAAGGCCCACCCCGAAAAGGTAAGGAGCGTTGACATTGAAGGCAACTATCTCACCTCAAGGAAAATAGGCAGCGATGTATTCTATGTGGTGAACACCTACCCGCAGATATACTATGAAGGCGTGGGCAGCTCTCCCATCATCCCATCCTACCGCGAAGACGGGGCGCTCACCTACGAACCGATTGCAAAGTGCGGCGAGGTCGGCTATCTTCCCCCAGTGCACTCAGGGGCATTCGTCACAATAGCAAAGCTTTCGCTGGCAAATCCTGAGGATGCCGTCGTGAAGAAAACCGTGGCCGCCCAGGGCCAGAATGTCTATGCCTCAGAGGATTATCTTTACCTTGCAGAAACCGATTACAATTATGGCTATCCCCAATTGCTCTCCGAAGCAATTGGCAGCAAGGAATCAATGGAAAAGACAATCATTCACAAATTCAAATTAACAGATGAGCTTGATTACCTTGGCTCGATGAGCGCCCCGGGCCGCATCCTGAACCAGTTTTCAATGGATGAATACAACGGCAATTTCAGGATAGCCACCACCCTCGGGCAGGTGAGCAGGGGCAGCAGCAGCAGCTCAAGCAACATATACGTATTCAACAGCGAACTTGAGCGCATTGGCGAATTGGAAGACCTGGCTCCAGGCGAAAAAATCTATTCAGCCCGTTTCATGGGCGCAAAGGGCTATCTGGTCACTTTCAAGAAGGTTGACCCCCTATTTGTGATTGATTTAAGCGACCCTGAAAAGCCAACAGTTTTAGGCAAGCTGAAAATCCCGGGCTACAGCGATTACCTCCACCCGATTGATGAAAATCATATTATTGGCGTTGGCAAGGACACTGTGGAGGCTGAGGAGGGCGATTTTGCCTGGTATCAAGGGATAAAATTGGCGATTTTTGATGTCAGCGACGTTGAGCATCCCAAAGAAATGTTCAAAACCATGATAGGCGACCGTGGCACCGACTCCTATGCCCTCCGCGACCACAAGGCATTCCTGTTTGACAGGGAAAAGGAGCTGTTGGTGCTGCCCATCACCCTTGCAGAGATAGACCCAGAAAAATATGGCAAATACGATGAGCTGCCTGCCAACACCTATGGCGATTTTATTTTCCAGGGTGCCTATGTCTACAAGCTCAACCTTGAAGGCGGATTCAAATTAAGGGGCAGAATCACCCACCAGGATGATGATGAATCCTACAAAAAATCAGGCTATTACTACTATGGGGGCGGAACTGAGGTCAAGCGCTCGCTCTACATTGGCGATGCGCTCTACACAATCTCAGATAATATGGTGAAGGCCAACTCGCTTGACGATTTGGAAGAGATTGAAACAGTTAAATTGGGCTAAATCCAAACCACATCAAAATCCGTTCTCAAAACTACATTTCAATCTCACAGTAGGCGACCGGCTGCTCCAGCCTGAACCGCTCAATCAGTTCAAGGGCAACCTCGCCGCAATGGCCAATGAGTTTTCCGCCAGCCTTTATGCTAACGCATCTCCCGGGGATATATCTCTTGTCATCTGCCTCAGCGAATTCATATTTCCTGCTGGGCCAAAGCTCTTTCAGCACGCGCTCGGCATTTCCCTTTATCATTGAAAAGTTCGCATTTGGCGAATACTTGCCGAATCCAAGTGTCCTGCGCTCCCCCCCACCTGAATACACAATTCCAACCTCATAAACCTTTATCGGCAATTTCTCATCCTTGTTTGAGAACAGCACCTGCAGGTGCTGTTGCATTAGGCTGTTCCTGAACCTGCTGGTGTCAATGGTTTTTGCATTTGCAATGTGCAGCTCATTCTCCTCATTTGCATTAAGGGTGAATGTCATCACTTCAGTGAATCCCAGCCCGATCATTGTCTCATGGGCAGGCTCATCCTCCTTTTTGCCAGATGAGATGAAGCTTGGGAGCGTAAACGCAATCTTATTGTAATCATAGGCAATGGCAATGTCCTCAACCAAATCAATTGTTCCAAGAATATCCGTCCTATAGATGGGCACGATTGCCTTGCCACCCCTGACAATATATCCCATGCGCGCCAGGCATGCCTCGGCCTCCCTCTTCGAAATCCTTATGTTCAATATCTTGCATGCCTCAGCCACCGGCACCCTGAACGCTTGGCATTTTCGTTTTGCATTGCCCCCTATCAGATCAACCTTTGCTCCCCGGTCGGCCAGCGCACAGGCAATCATGTCCCTAGCCTGCGAGACAGCAACAGCGCTCGTGCCGGTCACCTCAACCAGCATGTTTCTTATCCCAGATGTGAGCCGTGTCATCTCAGCATTGATTATGGGCGGGAATGAGATCACCTTTCCCCTGGCATCTGTGATGATGGGTGCTTTCCCATAGCCCTCTACAATCTTCCCATATCCAGTGCCTTTCCCAATTTTGTTCAATTGAATGGATTCCACCAGTCTCTGACCAGTGGTGGGCGCATGCTTATCGCGGAGTGGCAGATTACCGCCTGCTTCGCTGGCGGGTGAATGCCAGTTCACTCCGCGAGAATTTTTCGAATGAGCCTCATACCGCCCAGCTTGCGGGCGGTTGGCTCTTCGAAAAATCTGATTGACAACATCCCTGGGAGTCATTTCCTTAGTTTCATTCAGCGCTACGAACCGTATCCCGTCCAGCTCATGGGAATTATAGGTAATTGGCAATTGGAGCTTGTCCAGGTCGTGGATGCCTATGGCGACCTTTCTCCGCTTCCTTCCAAAAGTTTCATGGAGCTTCTCCTGAAAGTCAATGAGCAGCTCCAACTCATTTTTATCAAGCGCAACTCCCTTCACAGCACAGGCGGCTATGAACGGCCTCCCCTTCACAACACCAACCTTCACATGCGCGGATTCAGGAAATTTATACTCCCTGGGTTTCCCGGATTTATAGTCCTTGATGAGCCGGGCGACACCCTCAATGCCCAGCAGGTCAGGTCGGTTCGGGGTTATTTCAATAAAAAGTTTCTCCCCGCTCATGGGTTCGCATGGTGCACCCAGCCTTGGAAGGAGTTCCATCGCCTCCTTGTAGGAAATATCCGCAAGCTTTCTCAACATCGCGTGCTCTATAGTAATGCTAGCCATAAACTGTCCCCAGGTCTTAAGTTTTGCCAAAGGCAAAACGGTCTTGATGTCTTAATTGGTTACTGCCCTAAGGTGTTCTTCAACTCCGTTTTTCCAGCATGCATTTTCCTCACCCAACTGCCCAGCAGGCTGGCTGCAATTGTAATTAGGCTTCTCCGTAATAATTTATATTTCCTGCTTTTTTTTCTCCTGATGGAAAATCTCAGCGTTTCAGCCATCCAACCCCCTCCCCACATCAGTTTCGAGTTTTAGGTACTATCGCGGAGTGGCAGAGTTGAATCGACCTTGATGGTCGATTGAATGCTTCTGATTGAATGCACCTGCTGGTGCATAGCTCTCGCCTTCGGCTCGATGAAG
>MNVF01000009.1 GCA_001871535.1 Candidatus Micrarchaeota archaeon CG1_02_49_24 | reverse complement strand
CGGCAGAATACCCCGCCCTTCGGGCGGGGATGAATGCCAAGCGCCAACTTCACGGGAATTCAAGGACAACAGTCCTTGAGATTTTCGCTATCAAGCGAAAACTGGATTTCCGAATGAGCCTTCATACCCTGCACATTGTGCAGGGTCTCTCGCATCAGCGAGAGAGGCTCTTCGGAAAATCTGATTCGTTATTTAACGTAGGTTATAGGCATGCTGATTCTGGATACGACACTGCGTGATGGCGAGCAAACGCCTGGATTATCGCTCACCCCTGAGAAGAAGCTGATGATAGCCCGTAAATTGGACGAGGTGGGCGTCAACATCATTGAGGCAGGAAGCGCCTGCACGAGCGCAGGTGAAAGGGCAGCCATAAAAGTCATTGCCAACGAAGGCCTCAAGGCCGAGATTGCCTCGTTTGCGCGCATCCTTCCGGCAGACGTTCAGGCAGCCCTTGACGCAGATGTCAATAGGGTGTGCCTGGTGGCTCCGGCCTCGGATTTACACATCTCCCAAAAGCTCAAGAAAACAAGGGAGCAGGTGCTGGAACTGACAGCGAAGTGCATAGAGCTTGCCAAGTCAGGCGGCGCGAAAACCGAGCTTTTGGCAGAGGACGGCAGCAGGACAGCAACAGGCGAGCTGTTGGTTCATTTTTCAAATGGCATAAGCGCAGGGGCAGACCGGGTATGTGTTTGCGATACAGTCGGAGTGCTTAACCCCGAAGCAACAAGTGAAATGTTCACAGCTTTGGTTAAAAAATTGAAAGTGCCGGTTGCCTTCCATGGGCACAATGATTTTGGCCTGGCAGTTGCAAATTCGCTTGCTGCCTACAGGGCAGGCGCCGGCGAGCTCCATTGCACGGTGAACGGCCTTGGCGAACGGGCTGGCAATGCGCCCCTTGAGGAAATAGCGCTCGTGTTAAACTATTTCTATGGGGTGAAGACCATTGAGCTCACTAAGCTCTATGAGCTTTCCAGGCTCGTGGAGACGCTCACGGGCATCCGCTCTGGCAATAACAAGCCGCTTGTGGGCGCGAATGCGTTTACCCATGAGTCAGGCATCCACGTTGACGGCATATTGAAGTGCGCCTCCACCTATGAGCCGGTTTCGCCAGAGATGATAGGCAGGGTAAGACGGTTCTCATTTGGCAAGCATTCCGGCAGGCAGGGCCTGAAGCTCAGGGCAAAAGAGCTCGGAGTGGAACTGAACGAGGAGCAACTGGCAAAGGTCGCAGAGAAGGTAAAGGAGCTGGGTGACAAGGGCAGGGAAGTCAGCGACGCAGAGCTTCAGGTAATCCTAATGGATGTGCTTGGCTCGCCCAACAAGCCCAGGATCAGGCTTGACGAGATGGTGGCAGTCACTGGCAGCAGCGTGGTGCCCACTGCGTCGGTAAAGGTCACCATGAACGATATAACCTACACCATGTCCGGCACTGGCGACGGCCCGGTTGACGCGGCGCTCAATGCCATAGAGGCGATTGTGGGCAACAAGGGCATTTCCCTTTCTGAATACGCAGTTGACGCAATAACCGGGGGAAGCGATGCGCTGGTGCATGTGCGCGTGAAGCTTAAGATGGGCGACAAGGAGGTCAGCTCTGCCAGCGCAGGCACAGATATAGTTGTCACTTCAGTTCAGGCGGTTTTGAAAGGGATAAACCTGCTTATTTGAACTTTTTCATTGACTGCCCCTGCAGACAACCATTATAAATTTAGGCATGCCTAACTTTCTTATGCAAAAACTGAGCCCCGAGATTGAGGAATATCTTGAACTTCTCTGCCGAAAAAAGGAGCGCGGCGAGCCTGCGAAGACAACCGATGTCGCGAAAGAGCTTGGGATTTCAGCCCCAAGCGTGAGCGAAATGTTCTGCAAGCTTTCCGATGGTGGGTTCATAGAGCACAGCCCATACATGGGCGCGGTTCTCCTGAAAAAAGGCGAAGAAACAGGCGGGCGCATCCTGAGAAAGCACAGGCTCATTGAGAAATTCCTGGCGCTTGTCGGTGTCAAGCCGAGGCGCATCCATACCGAGGCGTGCGTGCTTGAGCACGCTGTTTCAGACGAGGTTGAGATGCACCTGCGGAAGGTGGTTTCCGCAAGGGCAGCAGGCATGGCGCTGGTTCCAATTACTGCGCTGAAAGCAGGGGAAATCGGCACTATAATGTGGGTGGATGCCGGCACAAAGGCATCCAAAAGGCTTGCCGACCTTGGCCTTACCACTGGAACCAGGGTCACTTTGGTGAAATCTACTTCTTTCAGCGGGCCTGTCAGGGTTGCCGTCAGGGGCACGTCTCTTGCACTTGGCAGAGGTGTCGCGTCCAAGGTTTTTGTAAAGGCTGCCAAGGGTGATTGAATGAATACTTCTGACCTCTCATGTTGCACAGCTCCTACTCCAGCCCGGCAAGACCATGGTTCCAGCGCGGCGGGAAAGTTGAAAGTCGCCCTGGTTGGGAATGCAAACGTGGGAAAAAGCGCCCTGTTCAACCATCTGACAGGCATGTCCCAGCACGTGGCGAATTGGCCCGGCAAGACAGTGGAAGTAGCCGAAGGCGTTCTCAGGTTCAGGAGCCGCGAACTAACTATCATAGACCTGCCAGGCATTTATTCGCTTTCAACATTCTCAATTGAAGAGATGGTAACCAGCGACTACCTTATCCGGGAAAAACCGGATGTCGTGATAAACGTCATTGATAGCACTGCCCTTGAGCGCAACCTTTTTCTTACCCTTCAGCTTATTGAGCTGGGCGTTCCTCTTGTAATTGCGCTGAACCAGGCTGACACCGCAAAGAAAAAAGGGCTCATGGTTAATGCCTGCAAGATAAGTGACTTTTTAGGCGTGCCAGCGGTGCAGACCATTGCGACAAAGGGCGCAGGTGCACAGGAATTGGTTGAGCTCTCCATCCTTGTCGCAGATGGAAACATCGTCCGGTTCCAGCCTGCTTGGGCAGACAGGCTTAAGTATGCCGAGCCGGTTGAACAGCGAATAAAAAAACTGTCCTGGCTGCTCACAGGATTGAAGCTTCCCTATCCTGAAAGGTACGCAGCTATAAAGCTTCTGGAGAATGACACAGAAATAATGGGCGATATCAAACGCGCTGAAGGCCCGGGGGGGCGCTGCCTGGCTGCTGCAGGCATGTGCACACGCGAACTTGAGCAGGCCAATGGCGAGCCTTCATCCAGTGTCATAAGCAGCGAAAGATATGCAATTGCGGCAAGGATTGCCGCAAGCACACAGGAAATGGTCGCCAGGTCAGGCAGCCGCCTGTCTGAACAGATAGACGAGCTCACCACGCATAACCTTCTCGGCCCAATAATAATGGCGCTGGTGCTTGGCAGCATATTCTTCCTGATATTCTCATTCGGGAATACAGCATCCTCAGCCATTGGGAATTTCTTCAGCGGGCTGAAGCCTGCCTCAGCATCCCCATTCGAAAATCTGCTATGGGAGGGGGTAGTCGGCGGGTTTGTCGCAGGGCTCACGCTGGTTTTGCCATACGTGCTTCCATTCTATCTGCTTCTGTCCCTGCTGGAAGACACCGGATATATAACGAGGGTTGCCTATCTCATGGATGGCATTGCGCACAGGATAGGGTTTCACGGCAAGGCAATCATCCCGCTTCTGCTCGGGTATGGGTGCAGCGTGCCAGCCTGCTTCAGCTGCAGGATAATGGAATACGACAGGGACAGGCTCATCACGGCATTTGCGGTGACGCTCGTGCCCTGCACCGCGAGGACAGTTGTTATTCTGGCGCTTGTCGCAACCTATCTCGGAGTCTGGTGGGCGCTTGCAATCTATGTATTCAACCTGATAGTGGTGGCGCTCCTTGCAAAGGCCGCGTTCAAGATTCTTCCCGGCGAACCAGTTGGTTTGATTATGGAAATGCCACCCTATAAACTCCCAACCCTCCGAGTAGTCGCAAAGCAAACGTTCATGCGGATAAAATCATTGCTCACCGTGGTATTTCCCTATTACATTGGCGGCGGGCTGCTGCTTGGCGTTCTTCATTTCAGTGGAGTCCTTGGGTTTCTGAACAGCCTGTTATCGCCCGTGACCGTGGGCTGGCTTGGCCTGCCTGCGTTTGCCGGCGCGCTTCTAGTATTCGGGATAGTGCGAAAGGAGCTTGTGGTGGTGCTTCCGCCGCTCCTTTACGGCACTTCGAACCTCGGTGCCCTGTTCACACCTCCCCAGATGATAGTTCTCACGGTTGTGACCATACTCTACATCCCATGCCTGGCGACGATGGAGGCGCTCAGGCGCGAGTTCGGGCTCAGGAAAATGCTCTTCATAACGTCATTTGAGCTGGTGTTTGCCATTCTTGTCGGCGGCCTGCTTTCGGTGGCGCTTGCGGCAACCGGTCTTCCCTGAACACCAATCACAATCCTTTTTTATGAATGAAAAACATTTGGCAGAAAGGTTTATCGTGAAGTTGGCAGAATACCCCGCCCTTCGGGCGGGGATGAATGCCAAGCGCCAACTTCACGAGAATTCAAGGACAACAGCCCTTGAGATTTTCGGAAAGTCCAGCAGGACTTTACGAGCTATCTTCCAACTGGCAAGATTCAATCGCTATCAAGCGAAAACTGGATTTCCGAATGAGCCTTCATACCCTGCACATTGTGCAGGGTCTCTCGCATCAGCGAGAGAGGCTCTTCGGAAAATCTGAT
>MNVF01000016.1 GCA_001871535.1 Candidatus Micrarchaeota archaeon CG1_02_49_24 | reverse complement strand
GAAGAGCCTCTCTCGCTGATGCGAGAGACCCTGCACAATGTGCAGGGTATGAAGGCTCATTCGCAAATCCAGTTTTCGCTTGATAGCGATTGAATCTTGCCAGTTGGAAGATAGCTCGTAAAGTCCTGCTGGACTTTCCGAAAATCTCAAGGACTGTTGTCCTTGAATTCTCGTGAAGTCGGCTGTCGGCATTCACTCGGCGCCCGAAGGGCGCCGTATCTCTGCCGACTTCACGATGAATTGGCAGTGGCAGAACTTCAAACGCAGGGGCTGGGCATTGACAGGTTTCATGAGATTCGCAATGTGCTAAAGGGCAGGTTGCCAAAGCCAGGTGCGGTTGCGTACATGTGTGGCAGTTGCGGCGCCAGCTTAGATGAGAAAAATGCCAATGTAAGTTTGGGCCGGTATGGTGCGCTGATTTCTACATTGTGCAGCAAGTGCGTTACAAAATAATTGTATATCCCTTTTCATTTTTCTTTCAGTTTTCTCAAATCCTCAATCAGCTTCCTCTCTTCCCAGGAAAGGTTTTCCGGCACATTAAGCCCTATTTCAATGATATAATCCCCCTTTCTCCCCCTATACGACCTGATGCCCTCGCCCCTAATCACTAACCTTTCGCCTGCCTGCGTGCCTGCCGCAACCGTCATTTTCCTTTTTCCTGCGAGCATTGGCACATCCATTGATTTCCCAAGCACAAGGTCAGGGTAATCAAGCATTAATTTATAGACGATATTGTCCCCTTCCCGCGTGAAATATTTGTTTGGCAGCACGCGCACCATGACATAGAGGTCGCCGTTCCCATCCAGCCCCTCATCGCCAAGGCCGCCATACCTGATGTATTTGCCGCCCTCAATCCCTGACGGGATTGTAAGCTCAAAATCCTCGCTCAATACCTGCTTTCCCCCGCCCCTGCAATTTTGGCATGGGTTGATTATCGCCATTCCCTGGCCCCTGCAGGCCGGGCACATGGCCACCGTCACAAAATTGCCGAACCCGATGGAGCGCGAGGATTGCACCCGTCCCTTTCCATTGCATCGCTGGCAGCTTTTCACATCGGATTTGCTCCTATAGCCTTCCCCCCTGCAGGTTTTGCACAGGATCTCCCTGGTTATTTTCACTTTTTTCTCAGTGCCAAATGCAACTTCCTCTAATGTCACATCAATGGAAGTCTGCCTGTCCCTGCCGGTGTCGCTGTCCTTGTTTCCGAACCCGCCTCCGAAGAAATCAAATAGGCTTGAGAAGGGCGAATCCGAGTCAACACCCATCTGGCTGAACAGGTCACTGAAATCCACGTTCCTGTAGAAATCCTGCTGGGAATAGCCCTGGAAACCTGCATGGCCATGCTGGTCATAGGTGTGGCGCTTCTCCCCATCGCTGAGGACTGCATAAGCTTCCGAGATTTCCTTGAATTTGTCCTCAGCCCCTGCTTCCTTGTTCCTGTCAGGGTGGTATTTGAGCGCCAATTTGCGGAAGGCCGCCTGAAGCTCGTCTTTGCTTGCTCCCTTGGTGACGCCGAGTAGTTCGTAATAATCTTTTTTCATCTAGTCGCCTATGATTTTTTAACTGTGCTGTTATGCTTTTTTGTAATCCCCATTTACAGTTTCATTAGCGGGCACATTTCCCGGCTCTGTGCCAGGGCCTTGGCCTGGGCTCTGTTCTGAGCCAGGGGCACTGCCTGCCCCTGCCTGATTCTGGCCGCCATATATCTTCGCGCCAATCTGCTGGAGGGCATTCCTCAGCTCTTCAACGGCCTTTTTCACATCCTGTATGGTGCCGGTGTCATCGCTCCTGATTTTTTCCTCAACAACCTTCATGGCAGCCTCAATCTTTGATTTGGTGTCTCCATCAATCTTGTCCTTGAACTCTTCCAGGGACTTTTTCGAAGTGTAGACCAGCGACTCCCCCTCGTTTTTCGCATCAATGAAGTCCCTGAGCTTCCTGTCCTGTTCGGCAAACTCCTCTGCGGATTTCCTATTTTTCTCAATGTCATCCTTGCTCATCTTGTGGGGCGCGGTAATTTTCATCTTCTGCTCCTTGTTGGTTGCAGTGTCCTTGGCAGTGACATGGAGGATGCCGTTGGCATCGATGTCAAATGTTACTTCAATCTGGGGCATGCCTCTGGGCGCAGGCGGAATGCCCACAAGGGCAAACGTGCCCAATTGGATATTATCCCGTGCCATTGACCGTTCGCCCTGATAAACCTTGATTTCCACGCTTGTCTGGCTATCGGCAGCCGTGGTGAAGACCTGGCTCTTTTTCACAGGGATAGTGGTATTCCTGTCAATCAGCCTGGTGAATATGCCGCCGAGGGTTTCAAGCCCGAGCGAGAGCGGCGTCACATCCAGCAGCAGTATATCTTTCACTTCCCCGGAAAGTGCGCCTGCCTGCACAGCCGCGCCCAATGCCACGCATTCCATAGGGTCAACGCCGCGCTCGGCCTTCTTGCCTGCAGCATCCTCGACAAATTTCTGCACCATGGGCATCCTCGTAGGCCCGCCAACCAGGATTACCTTGTCAATGCCTGCGGATGTCAGCTTGGCATCCTTGAGCGCGTTTTCCATTGGCGCCCTGCACCTGTCAATGATTGGGTTAATCAGCTCCTCGAGCTTTGCCCGTGTGAGCTTGTGCCTGAAATGCTGGGGCTGGTTGTTTGCCACAGTGACGTATGGCAGGTTTACCTCGGTTTCAACCACCGTGGAAAGCTCAATCTTGGCAGTCTCGCCGGCCTCCCGGATTCTCTGGATGGCGGTTGAATCCTTGGAGATGTCTGCGCCGGTGTCGCGCTTCACCATCTCAACCAGGTATTTCTGCAGCGTGTCATCCATGTCACGGCCGCCCAACTGGGTATCGCCGTTGGTTGAAAGCACCTGGAACACGCCGCCGCCGAAATCCATGATGGTTACATCGAGCGTGCCGCCGCCCAGGTCAAAAACCAGTATCTTGAGGTTCTTGCCACCCTTGTCAATCCCATAGGCGAGCGATGCAGCGGTTGGCTCATTGATAATCCTGATGACCTCAAGCCCTGCAATCTCGCCGGCATCCTTGGTTGCCTGCCTCTGGTTGTCATTGAAATAGGCAGGCACGGTAATGACCGCCTGCTTTACCTCTTCGCCAAGGAATGACTCGGCATCCTTCTTGATTTTCTGCAGGAGAAAGGCAGACAATTGCTGAGAGGAGTATTGCTTGCCGGCCAGCGTATATTTGTAGTCAGTGCCCATCTTCCTCTTGAAGCCTGAGGCTGTGGCGTCCGGGTTGCTGACCGCCTGCCTTTTTGCAGGCTCGCCCACCAGCATCTGGCCGTCCTTTGTGAATGCCACATAAGACGGAAATGCCTTTCCGTAGAGCGAGACTCCCTCGCTGCTGGGTATGGTGGCAGGCCTGCCACCTGACATCACTGATGCCGCCGAGTTTGATGTTCCCAAGTCAATTCCAATAATTTTTGCCATATCCGCTCACCTCAAATTTCAGTTTTATTTGTACTATTATTTGTACTATCAATATCCATACTTTTTTTTGCCACTATTACCATGGCTGCCCTAATCACATTGCCATCAAATGAATATCCTTTCCGTATTACTTGCAAAATCGTGCCATTCTCTTTCTCAGATTCCATTTCCTGCACAACCTCATGTATGTAGGGGTCGAATTTTCCGCCGGCGGGGATTTCAATTTCATTCAAGCCTTCGCTTGCAAGTATTGCTTTCAATTTGTCCTGCAGGGCGTGCAAGCCCTTGTGTTCCCCATCTGCCGCAAGCCCTGCCTCCAAATCATCCATCACTGGCAAAAACTTCCGCACAAGCACTTCCTTTGCGCGAAATTTCTGGGCATCAAGCTGTTTCCCGGCAAGCTTCTTGTAATTCTCAAGCTCGGCTGCCTTCCGCGCATAGAGGTCGACATAATCAATTTTATCGTCAACGGCAGGTGCTTCTTTTTTTTCGCAGCTTCCGTCACATTCGCACCCTTCGCAAGGCTCACCATCCATGGTGTCCTTTGTAGGGGTATTTTTCTTATCGCTCACCATAATCCACACATCCCTAATTTATTCATTTTCCATCTGTGTTTCAATCTCCCTTGCAAGCCGTTTCATTGCCTTGAACTCCTCCATCATCTTCTGCATCCGGATTTCCACATACTGGTCAAGGTCAACCGACATGCTGTAGGTGCCGTGCTGCCGCGCCACCAATCCGGAGATGGACAATCTCTTCAGGTGATGCAGGCAGGTAATTCTGTTGAGCCCTGACTCCCGCGAGAGACTGGTTGCACTCACATGCCCGGGGCCGCTCACTATCATGAATTCAAGCACACGCAATACAGTGCCCTCAGTGTCCCGTTCGCTCCTCAGCCCAAGCAATTCGCAGAGCCGGGCAAGCTTTTTCTTTTTTTCATCTTCTATTTCCTCTGTGCGCGTGTGCACTGCAAACAGGAACATGATAGTGTTATTGCATTCAAAGTTTATAAATGTTAATACCGTATTGACACCTTTGACAGTTTCACCCGGCCACTAATGTCTATATAAATAATTTCACACATCAGATTTTCCGAAGAGCCTCTCTCGCTGATGCGAGAGACCCTGCACAATGTGCAGGGTATGAAGGCTCATTCGGAAATCCAGTTTTCGCTTGATAGCGATTGAATCTTGCCAGTTGGAAGATAGCTCGTAAAGTCCTGCTGGACTTTCCGAAAATCT
>MNVF01000114.1 GCA_001871535.1 Candidatus Micrarchaeota archaeon CG1_02_49_24 | reverse complement strand
AACTGTTGTTTGCGATAGCTCGACACTTTGTGTCGATGGCTCAATAGCGCCGCATGCAGCCTTAGCTGCATTCGGTTCTGCCAATTCACGATAAAATTTAAAATTTGACCGCAGTTTGGCTTGGAGCTTTAGTGATTGAGTTATAGGAAAAGTATAAACTTTTTTATATAATTTTTGACAAATCACCAACTATGCTCGGGTGGAAGGTTATTAGAGAGGGCGAGTTTGACCTTGGCATGAAGCACCTCACAGATGATGAGTTAAAGGTTGTGAATGAGGTTACGCTGATTTTCGAGAAAAAGGCAAAGGAATGGGATGGCGAGGACGTCCAGGCCCATGTAAAAGGGCTGCTTGCGGGCTATTGTTTTGAGAACAGCATCACAATCGACGCTGAACAGGAAAAATACCTTGTGGAATATATCCTCTCAAACGGCCAGGGGTTCGCTGCCTTTGACAGGCTGATTGGCGATGAGCGGATTGAGGAGATTGCGCACATAGACATTGGCAAGCCGCTCTATGTTTACCTGAGGGGCGCCGGCTGGAAGACAGTGAACGCGAAATTTACCAACTATGACAAGCTGGTCTCAGTGATAAACAAGATGGCGCGCCAGTCAGGCAGGAGAATCACACTGCAGAACCCGAGGCTGAATGCCACATTGAAAACCGGGGTGCGGCTCCATGCGACCATAAAGCCCGTATCCGACGCAGAGGTCACCATAAGGAGATTCCGGGGCAATCCCATAAGCTGGTGCGACCTGCTGGCAAATAAAACCATCTCCGCTGAAGCGCTAGCCTTTCTTTCCATGGCCATGCAGGCCGACATGAACATCGTGATTTTCGGGAACACGGCAAGCGGAAAGACATCCACCCTCAACGCGCTCTTCTCATTTGTATCCTTTGGGGAGCGGGTGGTGATTGTGGAGGAAACACCGGAGATAAACATTCCCCACCCGCACCAGGTGAGGCTTGTGCCCCAGCAGGATTTGGGCATAACCCTCGACCAGCTGGTGACTGATACGCTGAGGATGAGGCCTGACAGGGCAATCATCGGCGAGGCCAGGTCACGGGATGAGTTTCGGGCGCTCTTTGATTCGATGCTGAGCGGCCAGGCGAGGGCCTGCTATGCAACCCTGCATGCGCTCAATGAACAGGAGGCGGTCGCCCGCATGCTAGCCATGGGCATTGAGCCGATTGACTTGAGGGCAATTGACCTGTTTGTCCTGCAGAAGAGAACGCTTGCCTATTCACCCGGGGAAAAAAGGAATATCGAAAGCAGGAAAATCTTGTCTATTTCGGAATATGTGGATAACATGAAAACAATCTGTGCGGAGGCAGTCATTCGCGATTTGGCGGTTTCCAGCAGGGCATTTGGCAAAATCTGCCAATGCATGAATCTGAGCGAAGACGGTTTTTTTGCCGAGATGGAACGGCGCTCTGAATTTTTCGCAGCAAACCAAAACATCCCGGATTACCAAACGGCAACTGCCACAATACAGAACATGCTATATGGTGAAATGAATGGGCATTAGCAACCATGTGATGGCGCTTTGCGGCTATTTGCCGGATTTTTACCTGAATAGGAATGAATTGAAGGCAACACAGAAATTGCTTGGTTATGCAGGCATTGGCATCAGGGCTGAAAAAATCGTGCCGCTTTCAATCCTGGGCGGGCTGGTTTTCGCCCTCTACTGCACCTCCATCTATATCGCGATTTTCGGATTTGGGCTTTTTTTCCCATTTGCAATCATCTTTTTCGGCATCGGCTATCTTTCTGTGAGATTCCTGCTGGCCAGGGCGGCCTGGCAAAGGGACCAGCTGTTCGAATCCGAATTGTCATCCGCGGGGAGGCTGGCCTATGTGGCATTGTCATCAGGCGCCACGCTTGAAGAGGCAATTGCCTACCTAGGAGAGGCTGGTTATTATTCATCTGCCGCGTTCAGGGGCATGGCGAACTCGATTGCCAATGGGGTGCCGGTGATAAATGCGCTCGAGGAATTCGGCTCAGGCATTCGCTCGCTTAACGTCAAACGATTCATCCATCAATTGGCAATCATCTATGAAACAGATAACAGGGAAGCTGTTGGCGTGCTGCTCAAGCTTGCAGAGGACATGGACGGCATTTCCAGCATAAGGCTGCGCGAATTCTCAGGCAAGCTTTCGTTCCTCTCATTGATTTACATAGGCGCAGCCTGCATACTTCCGGCATTTGCCCTTGTGCTTGTGCTGTTTGGGAATATGTTCCTGGGCTTTGAAATAGGGGAGAATGAGCTTTTCCTTCTCTATGCGGTTGTGTTCCCGATTCTTGATGCGCTTGCCCTTCAAATCATCATTGGGCAGATTCCATTCTCCATCTCGCATACTGTGGCAGGCATGCCACTGGAGCTTAATCCCCTAAAGGCATATTTCGCAGGCACCGGGCGCGCTGCCCTTGAGGAAGAACTGCCCCAGGCGCTTTTCCAGGCATCGGCGCTCTACAAGAGCAAAACGCTTGAGGGGTTGGTGGAAAAACTGGCCCAGATAGAGGGGCTGACCGGCTTATTTTTCAAGAAAATCAGGAATTCCATGGCATCCGGGGTGGGTGCCGAGCGCTCGCTCCAGCTCGCTGCTGGTGAAACCGAGTCGGTTTTTGTAAAGCGCACGCTGGGCATATTGCTAATCGGGTATCGGGCAGGAAGCGACCTGACCGAGACACTGCGCGCGCTTGCCGCCATGGTAATGGAAACGCTGGCACTGGTGAAGGAGCGGAGGGCAGTATTCACTGTGCATAAATATACATTGTTTTTCTCGTTGGCGATAATCGTGCCTGTGATATTGGGAAGCACCTACAACCTGGCGCTTTCGCTTGCCTCGCTAACCGGGGCAGCAGGGATGCACATCTCTGCGCTTGTTGCGGTGCAAATCTACCTGGCAATCGCCTCTGCAATCACGGCCTATTTCGTGGCAGCCGCTGAATCGCAGGATGCTAAGGCACTAGTTTATTTTTTCATTATGTATCTCCCTGCGGTTTTAATTTTTCCGAATGGCATTCCATTTTAAAGGATTACCAGTGTTACTACAAAGTAGTATCCATGAGGTGTTCTGATGGCTGTTCGCATTGTTGAGACTGATCATTATACTGGCAAGCCGCCCATAATCATTGAGGGGTTTCCAGGCGTGGGGCTTGTGGGCACAATTGCGGCAAATTACCTTGTCCAGAAGCTTGAAATGAAGCCCATGGGCTACATGTACAGCAAGGATTTCCCGCCGGTTGCGGCAGTCCATAACTACAAGCCGCTTTACCCTGCGAGGCTCTACAAAAGCGAAAAGCACAAACTCATAGTGGTGCTCTCCGAATTCATCATTCCGGTTACGCAGGTTGCGATAGTGGCACAGAAATTATGGGACTTTTCAGAGGATAACAGGACTGAAATCATAGTCTCGCTTGGCGCCATTAAGAAAAAAGAGGAGAACGACGGCACACTATATGCCATTGCCAGCACTGAAAAATGCATGCAGCGGATATCCAAATTCAAGGACATCAAGCTCATCAAAGAGGGCGCAGCTTCAGGGGTGACCGGGCTGCTGCTGGCACGGGGTGCAATTTCCAATTTCCCTGTGCTTTCGCTGCTTTCCGAATCGTCAGTGCAGCACCTTGACCCGGCGGCCGCATCAATCCTTGTGAAAAAGCTCGGGGAAATACTCGAAATCAAGCTGGACACTTCCGGGCTGGACAAGGAGGCGCGCGAAATCGAGGTAAAGATGCGCACCATCATGGAGAAAACCAGGAGCGCAAGCAAGGACTACAAAAAGATGGAAAGCATCGGGCAGATGTACGGTTAGCATACAGGTTTTGAGGTTTTAATGTCCTAAGGTCTAAATGTCCAGTGCCCAAAGTCCAAAACCGTCCTTAGACCTTAAACTTTAAACCTTGGACTTAAGGTCTTACTGGTCTTCACGTCTTGTTTTGTGGAGCGCTATAGGTTCACCCTCCAATTTAGTTTAGGAAGGCGCTAGCCACTCCAGTTCCCGCATACAAAGTAGGCAGGGTTAAGCGTTGCAACAGCAACGCTGAAGGGGCTGCAAGCCCTTTCGGAGGTTGCAGGAACTGCGTAGCAAGTTCATGCACGCCCCCGCCGGGATTCGAACCCAGATCAAAGGCTTTCCACCGAGAAAACCGCTATCTTGTTTCCTTGCGCCACAACGTGAAGGGGCTTGGGGAAACAGAATGAGCGCGTGCATGCGTGAGCAGCCAAGCGCTCTTCGGTTTCATCAACCGGAGGCCCTTATTCTGTCCATTAAAATACGGGGGCTAATGGTTAACCTTTTGATTAAACTATATCTATAAGCTTGCACCTATAGTTGTTGGTCATATGGAATGCATCTGATTTAAATTCCCATTTCAAAGAGCCTCTTTCTTTAGAAAAAGGCCTTTTCTTGGATTTCGCCTGCTGGCTTTTCAGATGCTCCTGTTGGAGCATATCTCGACAACTGCGGTCGTCGATCACCTGCGGGTGAAAATCTCGCCGGCTGTTGTCGCCGATCGCCTGCTGGCATCGATCGCCTGCTGGCGAAAAGCTCGGAAGCAAAGCTTCCGGTTTCCCAGAAAGAAAACCCTCGGGAAAAGAAAGGATTATACAAAGGATTATCCGATATCTATATCCATGGCTTCATTAACCGGCAAAATCGTGCTAATAACCGGCTCCAGCATAGGAATCGGCAGGGAATCTGCATTTCTTTTTTCCAGGGAAGGGTGCACGCTAATCCTCACCTACTGCAAGGATGAAAAGGAGGCAGCCGACGCTGCTGAAAAATGCCGCACGCTCGGCGCACCGGAAGCATTCGTGGTTCGCCTGGATGTCACAGATGATGAAAACATACTGGGTGCCGTGAAAAAAATCTCCGAAAAATTCGACAAAATCGACATCCTGGTAAACAATGCAGGGGTTATACTCTGGAAACCCTTCAAGGAGCAAACCTTTGATGAAATCCAATCCCAATGCCGCGTCAATTACGAAGGCCTTGTGAAATTCACCCTTGCCTGCCTTCCACTCGTAAAAGAGACAATCATCAATATCGCAAGCGGCGCCGGCAAGGAAGCCTATCCAAAATTGACTACTTATTGCGGCACCAAATTCGCGGTGAGGGGGTTCACCCAGGCACTGGCACAGGAACTCAAGGATATCATGGTCTATTGCGTCAACCCAAGGGTCACTGCCACGCGCATGACTGGGTTTGAAGGCATCCATCCATCCAAGGTTGCCGAAGTGATTGTAAACACTGCAAAGGGCGCCTATGTCCTGGAATCCGGTGACGATGTGGATGTTTGGGATTATTTTGATGATGCAGACTAGTTTTCATCTTGATGGTGCAGGATGCCTTCCTCCAGTCTTGTCAATTCCAAAAAACACGAAACCTCTATCTTCTTCCGGGGTTGTGTTGATGACCTGCAGCAGCTGCCCATACCCTAAATATTTGGCGATGGTGTATCACTATGTGGTTTATGGCGGCTCATCAGTTCACCTCGGTCACAATATATTAAGTCAAACAACTCTATTAATCATATGCACTCCAACTGGCAAAAACCGAAATGAACCATTTTAAATTTGCAAACTAAATCTTACTCATGAACAATCCCCCTCCCCACACTGCTGAGCTTCTCGGCACGGTTATTTCCGCACCCTTCCCGCCTTCCACCACCACATTCAGCTTCGTAGTCAACAACCCAATGGTGCGCAAGCACCAATTTGTCAAGGTTGAAGGCGAAGACGGCGTGATTTTCGGCGTGGTCATTGAAATTGAGCGGATGAACCGCTATTTCGAGCATGCAGAGAGCATTGCCGAATATGAGAAGGTCTCGCCCCTTGAAAACAGTTTTCCCGTGGATAGGTGGGAGTGCGTAGTCGGCAGGGTGACTGTCCTTGGAACTTTCTCAGATGGGCTCATCAGGAGGAACATTTTCCCTGCCAAACCAGGTGCCAAGGTCGCCATTTCCGACCCGGGCATGCTTACCGAATTCCTGGGCTTTGATGAAACCGGCTTGAATGTAGGCACCCTTCTTGCCCATGACCTTCCGGTGAAACTGAATCTCTCCCGCGTCTTCCAGAAACATCTCGCCATCCTTGCCATGAGCGGCGCCGGCAAAAGCTATCTCACATCCGTGCTCATTGAGGAAATCCTTGAGCGCAAGCCCGAGCACGGCAGGATTGCCCTGGTGCTCATCGACCTTCACGGCGAATACAAGGGGCTTGCCAACAGCTACAGGGACAATGTGCTATACATAGACGCACGAAAAATACGCGTCTCCCTCAGGAAAATCAAGCCCACCATGCTCTATGAATGGATGCCGAATTTGAACGGCGGGCAGAAGCGTGAGCTCGAAATCATCCTCAAGGAGCTGAAGGAGCAGATGAAAGCCTCCCAGCAGGCCGAGGGATTGGATAAATTGATTGAAATCCTGGCTGACAAGATGAGCCAGAAAGGCTCCAAGGCAAAAACCTATGACGTGCTCTACTCCCATTTCAAGGAACTCTCCTATTACAAACTGGTTGACAAGAGCGATTCGCCTCCAGTCATAGATATAGTAAAGCCAGGCGTCCTGACAATCATCGACCTCTCAAACATTGATAGCTACATGCGAAAGCAGATGCTCGTCTCCTATCTCTCCCACAAGCTGTTTGCGCTTAGGAAGAAAAAGAAAATCCCGCCTGCCGCCCTAATCATTGAGGAGGCGCACAATTTCGCCCGTGAAAAGGCCAAGCGCGAGATTGCCATTGCCAAGCACATGATTGAAACCATTGCAAGGGAAGGCAGGAAGTTCGGCCTTTCGCTCTGTTTAATCACCCAGCGGCCAATGAACCTCTCCACCACTGCCTTGTCGCAGTGCAGCACCAACATCATCCTCCGCGTCACCAACCCCAACGACCTCTATCACATAAAGGACAGCTGCGAGGGCATTGATGAGAAATCCCTGGGCGCGATTACAACCCTCAGGGTAGGGGAGGCGCTCGTGGTCGGCGAAGCCACAAATTATCCCATCTTTTTGAAAGTGAGGAAGCGCAAGAGCCATGCCCTGAAAGAGAGCCCCTCTTTGGAATCCATGGCAAAGGAATTCGAAACCTCTGACAAAAAGGAAACTGATGAGTTGACTGAGGCGTTCCTTTAAGCGCACCTGCCATGGATAGGAAAGCTTTTATATCTTTAACGTAATAATTATGTTGGTGAACGTAAATGGTAAGTTTAACATTGTCAATCTCTGAGGAACTTAAGTTGAAAATGGCAAGCCACCCAGAAATTAAATGGTCTGAGGTGGTGAGGTCTATCCTTGAGCAGCAGGTTAAGGAAATGGATGAGGCTGAGCGCCTATCTGCCGGAAGCAAACTCACCGAAAAAGATGTGGAAGAGCTTGCATCAAAAATAGATGATGGCATTGCAGCGAGGTGGAAGCGTGCGGCTCGTGGTTGACGCCAATGTTTTCATCTCAGCTTTTTTGAAAGACGGGATGAGCAGGAGGATTATCCTTGATCGCAGGCTTGAGCTTTATGCACCTGAATTCCTGCTTCAGGAATATACCAAATATTCAGCTGAACTTTTTGTGCGCTCCGGCCTGCCTAGGGAGAAAGCGCTCAGGCTGGCGGTGCTCCTTTTATCCAGGATACATTTTGTCACTGAGGGCGAACTGATTCCATATAAGGAGGCAGCCAAACATTTGACCACTGATTCAAAAGACGAGGCGTATGTGGCATGTGCGCTTGCAGTTGGCTCTGATTTATGGAGCAGGGATAGACATCTCAGGCAGCCAAGACTAAGGTGCTGGGCGACCGAGGAGCTTGCGGAAAAATTGTTTGGAAATGGATGAACTTAAGCTAAGTCTTATATATTAGGTTATCGTTATTTACTCTTGAGGCGATGCCCATGAGTATGAAATCTGGAATTAAC